>ONWH01000298.1 GCA_900321495.1 uncultured Planctomycetota bacterium | reverse complement strand
TTGATCGCGCAGGAAAGGAAGCGCGGAAGGGCGACCAGGTTCTCTTCGAGCGCGAAGGTGAAGAAGTCGCGGTCGGTCACAATGTCGTCCGAAGCGTCGTCGGCGGTTCCGTTCATGTTGATCATCTGGTTCCCCAGAATCGTGGACCCCCAGAAGTAGGAATTCCCGAAATCACGGAACGCGCCCGATTCCTCACCGAGAGCGCTGCCGTTGAGTGAATAGGCTTTGTTGCCGGCAAAGGTCGTGTAGTAGGCGAACATATACGACATGCCGACCAGCGAGTCGCCTTCGTAGATATTATTGCAGTAGTCGTAGACGGCCGAGGCGACCATTCCGTTGGTTGTGTTGCCGTAGAGCGCGTTGTCGGCGACAAGCGAATCGACGAAGATCAGGTTCCCGGCCGCCCAGACCGCGGCGCCGGTCATGCCGTATACGCCGCCGGGATAGACATCAAACGTCCCGAGGGTGTTCCCGGTCAGATAGGTCATATTGAAACGGACCGTCCCGTTATACGGACGATATGAACCGTTCTTCGCGGTCAGCTCATAGCCGTACTCGTCTTTGTAGATGGCGAAAACCCCGCCCCCCTGGGCGTTGCCGGTATGAACAATATGGTTGTCCGAGATCGTGCACTCGTTCGTCGTAAGATTGGTGTTGTAGACGCAGATCCCGCCACCCTTGCCGTCGGCGGTATAAAGACCTTCCCCGGCTTCGGGGTCGGCATCGATCACATTCCCCGAAATCGTGGTGTCGTAGAGGGTCAGGTCGGAAGAGACGGTATACCGATACGCCCCACCCTCATAGGTGCCGTCAATGTAAAGCCCGCCGCCGCGGAGCGAGGAGCTGTCCGAATCGCCGTAGCAGGCGTTGTTCGTAATTTGGCAGTTGTCGATCACGCCGTTGGTGAAATCGTTGAGGACCACGCCGCCGCCGTTGTCATTGGCGATGTTGCCGTCAAAGACGCAGTCGGTAATCGTGAAATTGTCGCACTCCTGCAGGAAGAAACCGCCGCCGCTCCCCGTACGGTTCCCGGTGATCGTACAGCCCGTCATCGTCAGATCGCTCACGCCGAAAAGATAGAGCGTGCCGTTCATCGTTCCGAGGCAGTCGGTGATCGTGACGTTGTCGAATGTTGCGCTGACCTTGGAGTTCGGCGAGTAAAGCATGATCGCCGAGCCGAAACCCGCGCCATCCTCTGTGTAGCCGCTCTGCCCGTTCCTGTTAAATTCTTTGTACGTCGTCGCCGTCGCGCCGGTCAGCGTGATATTCTTAAACGAAATATTCGAAATATATTCTTCGTAGTTGTAAAGGAGGAAGAGACGCCCCTGACCATCGGTGCTGCTGTTGGTGACGGTGATCCGGTTCTCGCCGTCGATGATCACGTCGCCGTAGATATCTTTGATATGACCGTTCGGCGCCAGGTCGATCGTCCCTTCAAGCCCATCGGCGAAGGTAACCGCTTCGTTGTTCAGTGAAGCGCAGAAGACGGCGGTTCGAAGAGAAACTCCGTTCGACGTGTCATTGTAGGCCGAATCGCTGAGCGTCGTCACTTTCGTTGAAAAGCCGACAAACGCCTGGAATTTGTAGTTTGCCGATTCATCGGAATCGGTATAGTTCACGCCGTCGCCGTTCGCCACGACCTTGTAGGTATAGACGCCTCTTCCGTAAGGGGAACCCGTGATAGAAAAGCTGTTGGTATCTACCACCTTGTTACGCCAGGCGGTCGCGTTTGGCGCCATGTAATAGACGGTATACCCGGAAGCGTGATCGACCGCGTCCCAGGTCAGATCAACCTTGTTGGCAATCGTACAGGTTCCCTTGACATTGGTCGGCGTCGCCAGCTGCGTCGCTTCCGTCGGAAGCGGATCGGCCGCTGCATAAGCGGCGGCGGCTGTTTCGAATCCCCCGGCGGTCACCGCCAGGAGCATGCGGTCTTCAAGACTTTCCAAGCGGAGTGAACGTTCGCGAATCTTTTTCATATGTCTTTCCTTTCGATAAAATAACAAAAACGGGAAACGAATCGTTGTGTTTATGTCCGGCAGTGCCAATTCCCAGGAGAAAACGCCGGATCATTTTCTGTCCGAAACAGCCGGCGCAAAAGAACGCCGATACACGCAAAACAACCGGAAAACCGCACAATGTGTTATACAGGGTTTGTTTGATAAAAACAACGCGTCCTATAAAAACCTTCAGGTCTTTACGATTTTGCGAACTGAAACCATCGCGTCGAGGATGGGTTCGCGCTCTGTACCAACTAGGCTTTCCGCATACGAACGCCCCGGTTCCGAACGAACCTTTCGGCGGAGGAACCGAAACAAAAACGCGGCAGGAACCGGAAAGGCGCCTGCCGCGGAAAGAATTCAGATCGACTTGCTTTCGCCGCCGTTAGCGGTTCCCAGCGCGCCCCAGACACCGTAGGGAGAACGGCCGGTTGTCTGCGGCATCACGTCAAGCCCGCCGTCCGTCTCACCATCGCCGGTATCGACGTTGTTGGTGATGAAGCGGACCGAACCGTCCAGCATCGAGGCGTTCACGCCGCCGGAATGGTTGCTCCGCGCGCCGCCGACGATCGACGAAGCCGGTGCAAAGACCGTCGAGCAGAAAACCTTCGAGTTCGGCGGAAGGATCGTCGTAAACCCGGAGAAGAGCGGGGTGCCGGCAAACCAGATCTTGCCGCGGTAGAGGCCGAGATGACCATAGCCCAGGATTCCCATGGTCGAATCGTCCGAATCGACCAGATTGAGACAGGACGAAGGCTTCGCTGTCTGCCCCATGATCTGGGGGGTGACTTTAAGATTTCGGGCTCCGGCACTCGCCTGAGAGTAGGGAGCCTCGCCGGAGATGAACTCACAGAACGCGATCGTGTTCGACGTGCCGTCTTTGATCCCCGAGAAAGTCTGCCAGTAGTGCGAACCGAACGGCGCGCGGCGGGCGGTTCCGCCGTTCTTCCCGTCCTGCGTCGCGGGACTTGTCCAAGCCTTGTTCGTGCCGGCGGCCCCCTGGACGAAATTGTCGCCGTAGGCGTCGCCGTAGCAGAAAGCGTACGACGTGGGAGCTGTTGCAGCTTCTTCCTCGGTTCCGTAGTAGTCAAGGATGGAACGCCCTTCGTCCCAGAGAACCGGTTTCCCCGCGAGCTGGTCGGACGGGCAGCCGAGCATCGTCATGGCCGCCCCCCCCTCACCCCAGTGCGGGATGGGGCAGTTGGCACAGCCGGGATACGCGCCGAGAGACAGTTCCCCCATCGGCATGACGATAAGTGCATTTACCGTGCCGTTTTCTTTGATGCGGGTCGCCGTCTCGACGAACTTATCCCAAATCTGCGTCTGCTCCATGTAGGGCATCAGCATCACAAAACCGCTGACAATACCCACGTTTCCGGCAATTCCGGTCTGCCCCCATGACGTATCGGGTCCGTACCCGCCGTAGCCGGTATTCGCCGCCGGGAAGGCATCGTTGGCATCGGCGTAGCTGTGGACCGCCAGCGCCAGCTGCTTCAAGTTGTTCGAGCATTTCATGCGGCGGGCCGCTTCCCGCGCCGCCTGTACCGCCGGCAGCAGAAGCCCGATCAGAATTCCGATGATGGCAATCACCACCAGAAGTTCGACCAGGGTAAAGCCGCTCTTCTTTACAGAGACTTTCGACATCTTACAATTCTCCAAAAACGAAGTAAAAACTATGAATAAATGAAACGGGAAAAAACACTCCCCCGTATCGATATCCGGTACGTTGCGGCCCGTCATTCAGCCGAAACGGTTTCCGTCCCCAGGTCAACAACAATCGGACCGTTCTGCTTTTTCGGGATGGAGGCTTTGAAAGGGGTTTCTTCCGGGTCGGAATAACGGTCGTCAAGCTGGTTGTCGGTATTCCCGGCGACGTATTTGCCGTCGGCGTCCTGTTTCACCGGAGGATCCCTTTTTTCAAGAAGGAGGACGGCATCCCCCTCCGGCGCTCCCGGGAAACCGCGGGTGGCAAGATTGACCACACCGTCGGCGCCGGAGAACCCGGAAGTGCGCCATTTGGCAAGATTGCGGTCGCTGTAGCTGACGACGACCTGAACCCCTTCCATCGGAGTTCCGTTCTCAACGACTTTGATCTGAATGGGACGGATCTTCGGAAACCCATCGGGATAATCCGTTTTCCGGCAGGCCGAGATGAAACAGAGGCAAGACAAAAGGACAAACAGGGAAACCACGTGTTTTGACATCGCCAACTTTAACCTTCTAAATTAATGAACATCAATTTTCTTTTCTAAGAATCATATCCGGAAAAACAACCCGGATCCTATTTCGTTCTAACATATCGGGTCAAGGAGGTCAACCCACCTTGTCTGAAAAATAAAAAATTTTTCAGAGATTCCCGGATTATACGGACAACCCGCCGTTTCGTTACAGATTGAACGGTTAAAAACCTTGAGAAGAGTACGGCCTTCGCGCGGTTTTGTCCTCAAAACATACGTCCCTCTTTCGTTGAATCGGTTGCCGACGATCCGGGCTCTTCCCGCTCGGCTTCCCCTTGAAACACCCTTTTACGGCTTAAAGGGCGGCGGACTCCCCACCGTTGGCGCTCCCCAGCGCACCCCAGACACCATAAGGGGAACGGCCGCTGTTGCACGGGGCATGATCAAGCCCGGAATCGCTGCCGTTATCACCCGTATCGACGTTGTCCGTCACAAAGCGGACCGCGCCGTCGAGCATCACCGCATTGACCCCGCCGGAGTGGTAGCTGCGCGCCCCCCCGACAATCGGCGCGGCGGGCTGGATATCGACCGCGCAGAAGACCTTTGAGTTCGGCGGGAGAATCGTCGTAAAGCCCGAAAAGACGGGGCAGCCGACATACCAGATCCGGCCGCGGTAGGCTCCGACGTAACCGCTTTGATAGATTCCGAGCGATGAATCGTTCGGATCGACCGAGTTGAGGCATTCGACCGGACGGATGAGCGACGCGGGAACGACCTGGGGGGTATGTTTCAGATTCCTCGCGGCTTCGTACGACTGGGTATAGGGCGCCTCGCCGGTAATCGTTTCCGAGAAGGCGACGGTGTTCGAAAGGCCGTCCTTGACCCCCGAAAATGTCTGCCAGTAATGCGAACCGAACGGCGCGCGGCGGGCGGTCTTGTTGTTCAGTGCCGAGTACTCTTTTGAGATTCCGAAATGCGAAGTTGCCGCCGCACCGATATGGTCGAGCGCGTCGCCGTAGCAGAAGATATAGCAGGTCGGGGCGACTGAGCCTTCCTCCTCGGTTCCGTAGTAAGCCGAAAGGACCTTTCCCTCGGCATAGAGCGATGCTTTCCCCCCCATCGGATCGGAAGGGCAACCGAGCATCGTCATCGTCTTCCCCCCCATCCCCCAGTGCGGAACAGGACAGCCGCGGAACTCGGCGGTATCGGAACGTTCCGTCGACCTTTTTCCGAACGGAAAGGTGATCAGCGCATTCGATGCGCCGTTTTCCTTGATGCGGTTTGCCGTCTCGACAAACCGGTCCCATATCTGGTTCTGCTCCATAAAGGGCATCAGCATCACCAGCCCGCTGACGCAGCCGACGTTCCCCGCATAACGGACTTTGCCGTCTGCTCCGGCCTGGGCCCAGCTCCAGGTCGCTCCGTACCACTGATGTGTTCCGTACCCGCCGTAGGCGGTGTTCGCCGCGGGAAACGTGCCGTGCGCGTCGGCATAGTTGTGAACCGCCAGCGCCAGCTGTTTCAGGTTATTCGAACATTTCATCCGGCGGGCCGCCTCCCGCGCCGCCTGAACCGCCGGCAGAAGCAGACCGATCAGAATCCCGATGATCGCGATCACCACCAGGAGTTCAACCAGGGTAAAACCGGTTTTTCGTCTCATCGCAAGCTGTCCTTCCAGGGAAAGAAGACCGGGGCAAAATGAAAAAAGGGCGCTGCACGCGCCCTTCGCCCCCGGAAAACCGCCGGAAGAATTATGAATGATAGAAATCCCCCTGTCAAGCGAGAATTTCATTACTTTTCAGACGTTATTCTCTCTCAGAGGGTCTCCAAAAATTCGAAATCGTCAAAGACATCCGGCGAAGTCCCGGCCAGAGGATCAAAGAAGAAGGCCGCGGCGCTCAGCGGGACCGTAAAGGTGAACGATTTTTCATTATAAAGGCGCGTCGTCTGCGTCACCCGCTCGTGGGAATCGACAAGAACATCGAGCCGGTACTCGCCGACCGGAAGGGCGCCGAAGGTGATCACGTTCGTTCCGCTCTCCCCCGCAGCAAGGGACCCAAGATAGCAGTACTCGAATCCGTTGTGGGTCCGGACCGTCACACCGCGTGTCATGTCGTAGAGAGTCACCCTGGTGTAGATGTGGGGAGATGACAGGCCAGTGGCGTACGCTCCCGTGTTGGTAAATGTCAGGGTCCCCTTCAGGATCGGATATCCGCTGATATACGCCGATTCGGCGGTATAGACCGAAAGCTCCCCGACATGCAGCTCGGCGGGCTTGGGAGCGGGAGCGCTGACGGTAAAATACCTGACCAGGGTGTTGTCGGACAGGTCGGCGTCGTAATCCCCCCGCGGGTCGACCGTAACGGTCAGACGGTACTCTCCGGCGGCCAGTCGGCCGAGCGTCATCCCCGTCCGCGCGGTCCCGCCGACCGAGAGTCCTTCTGTCCGGCTGAACCGGCAGTCGTCGTAGATCAGATCGGAATAGGTGCCGTCGGCGGCGCGCCTGGCAAGGGTGACCGCCGAGGTGATCGCCGATTTTCCCGCGGTAAACTCCCGTTCGCCGGTATTCGACAGATTCCAGTGCGCGGCAATCGCTTCGGTCGTCTCGATTTCGACCAGTTCCTCATCGGAATCCTTTTCGGTCAGGACCAGGTTCGAGGCGGCCAGAGCATACTGCGGGTCTTCCACGGTAAACTGCCAGCTGCGGAGATTGTTCGTCTTGTCCGACTCGGCCACCTTGCCCCGGTTGTCGACAGAATAGACAACGGTGTACGTTCCGGCCGCCATCTTCCCAATGGTGATCGTCTGTACGGCCGTCTCCCCCGCAGCCAGCGCGGGGCTGCCGTCGTCATAATATCCGCCGTAAATGAGCGACTCATAGGGCGCGGCTGAAGACGAGGTTCGCCGAAACACCAGACGTCCCGACGCATCATAGACGGCAGTGCTGTTGTAGAACGGCAGACGGACGTCCGCCTCGCCTTGATTAGCGACGGTAAAGACAAGCTGAAGCGAGTCTTCGGGATCCGCCGTGTAGCCGCTCATCTCTTTCGAGGGATCATATTTGCTCCGCATCGTCATCCCGGTCACCGTCAGGTCGGCGAACCGGGACTCGGCGATCACAACCGTCGCGCTCCCTGTCCAGTCGGAATAGCCCGCGCGAGAGACCGACGCGCCGACGGTGTACGTCCCAACCTCGGTAAAGCTCGG
>ONWH01000299.1 GCA_900321495.1 uncultured Planctomycetota bacterium | reverse complement strand
TACGGAAGCACCAATCCTACAAACCTCGTGAAAGCTACGATTTCGGCCTTGGAAAGCCTCCGCACCAAGAGTGAAGTCGCCAAACTGAGAGGAGTGGAACTGTAATGAACCTTACCGCTGTAAACCAAGAGATTACCAAAAACAAAGGGAAGAAACGCGTCGGACGCGGTAACGGTTCCGGTTACGGGAAGACCGCCGCCCGCGGTATGAACGGTCAGGGATCACGCGCCGGGTTCTCCCTTTCGGCCGGTTTCGAAGGGGGCCAGATGCCTCTGGTCCGCCGTGTTCCGAAACGGGGCTTCAACAACAAACGGTTCGCCGACGTGGTTCAGAGCGTTACCCTGACGACTCTGGCCGAAGCGTTTGACGGCAAAGAGGCGATCACCCCCGATCTGCTCAAACAGCTTCGGATTGTTGACCGCGCCGCCGAATACGTCAAGATCATCGGCAACCAGATTGACAAAGCGCTCACCGTCAAGGCCCACGCGTTCAGCAAAGGGGCTCAGGCGGCAATCGAAAAGGCCGGCGGATCGGTTGAGGTTCTCCCGCGCAAAAAGCCCGTCGTCAAAAACAAGATGAAGCAGAAGAAAGCCGAATGATTTTTGACGTGTTAAATTCGATAATTTGCATAGGATGTTAGTGAGGAATTCAGCAGTCTTTGCCGGGCTGCTGTTTTCTTGTTTATAACAATGATTGTTAGGAGAGGCTGATCCCATGTTTGAGAAAATGCGAACAATATTCTCGATTCCCGAACTGAGAAAAAAGATATTGCTCACACTCGGCCTGCTGGCGGTTTACCGCCTGGGGTGGAATATTATGCTCCCGATGATCAACGCCAAGGCGCTTCAGGGGCTGGTGACCGGGAGTAACTTCTCGGAACTTCTCGAACGGGTGGCGGTTTTCAGCGGTACGCAGCTTGACCAGATGACGATCTTCGGCCTGGGGATCATGCCCTACATCTCCGCCTCGATTATTTTCCAGCTTCTGGCGACCGTCTGGGAACCCCTCAAAAATCTCCAGAAAGAGGGGGAGACGGGCCGGAAAAAGATCAACGAATACACCCGCTACGCGACAATCGCGATCTGCATTCTGCAGAGTTATCTCTACATCCAGACACTCAACGCGCAGTCGCAGGCCGGTCAGCCGATCTTCTATGAAAACTGCGTCACCGCCTCCGGAGGGCTCCGTTTCTCGTGGCTCTTCATGGCGGTTCTGATCATGACCACCGGAACGGCGTTTCTGATGTGGCTCGGCGAGCAGATCGACGAGTATGGCATCGGCAACGGGATCAGCCTCCTGATCATGGCGGGCATCCTGGCCCGGGCGCCGGAAGCGATCCACGACCTCTGGACGAAGGCCTCTTCGAACGGCGGTCTGACCCTGGGGACCGACTTCGGTGTCGAGACGATCGCGATTCTGGTCCTCCTCTTCTTCCTGGTCGTTCTGGCCGTCGTTTTCGTTATGAAGGGACAGCGCCGGATTCCGACGCAGAGCGCCAAGCATGTCCGCGGCCGTCAGGTCTACGGGGGCGCCAGCCAGTACCTTCCGCTGCGGGTTAACCAGGCGGGCGTCATGCCGATCATTTTCGCCAGCTCGCTTCTGATGTTTCCGCAGTTCCTGGTTGCCTACATGGTTCAGCACTGGACCGACCCGACCTCCTTTATGGGGAAGTTCTCGTCGGCGCTTAACGGTGTCTTTAACCGGGAGTCGTCGTTCTGCTATGTGCTGATGGAGATCGTCCTGATCTACTTCTTCTGCTATTTCTGGACGGCGGTCACGTTCAATCCGAAAGACATGGCTGAAAATCTCCAGAACCACGGTTCGTTCATCAAGGGGTACCGCCCCGGGAAACGGACTGCCGACTACCTCGAAAAGGTGATGATCCGCATCACGTACGTCGGCGCGGGGTTCCTGGCGGTTATTGCCATCGTTCCGACGATCATCATGGCGATGCTTCATGTCGATTACCGGATTGCCGGTTTCTTCGGCGGAACAAGCCTTCTGATCGCCGTCAGTGTGGTGATCGACCTGGTCGATAAGATCGACAGCCACCTGATCATGCGCAACTACAAGGGGATTATCGAAAAATAGTCATCACACACGGCGTCTTCCGCCGGGGGGCGCCGGTCTGAAAGAAGGATAAGACAATGGGAATGAAAGTCGTTTTTGTGGGGCCTCCGGGAGCCGGTAAAGGGTCGCAGGCCGAACATATCGTCTCGAAATACAACCTGCTTCACCTTTCGACGGGCGATATGCTCCGTGCCGCGCGCGATGCCAAGACTCCGGTCGGTCTGAAAGCCGAAGAGTACATGTCGGCGGGGAAGCTCGTCCCGGACGAGGTGATCATCGCGATCATCAAAGAACGGATCGCTCAGCCCGACTCGGACCGCGGTTTCCTTTTCGACGGATTTCCGCGTACTGTGGTTCAGGCCGAAGAGCTTGACAAGGCGCTTGCCGCCCAGGGGACAAAACTCGACGTTGTGCTGGAACTGCAGGTTCCCGAGGAAATTCTCTTCGACCGGCTCGCCTCGCGCGGCCGCGCCGACGACAAGCCCGAGGTGATCCGTCAGCGTCTGGTGTCGTATCACGAACAGACCGCCCCCCTGGTCGACTACTACGGAAAGGCCGGAATCCTTGTCTCGATCGACGGGACCGGCACGATTGATGAGGTCTTTGTGCGGGTTGAAAAGGTGCTGGACTCGCTGAACGAAGGTTGATATGCCTCTGAAGACCGAACAGGAAATCTTGAAGATGCGCAAGGCCGGACTTTTGGTCTGGTCGGCGCATCACCTGATTTCAGAGATTATCCGCGCGGGGATGACAACCCGGGAACTGGATGCCGAGGTTGACAGATTCTTCGCGCGGAACAGGGCCTTTCCCTGTTTCAAGGGGGTTCCGGGGCGACGGTTCCCCTATCCCGCGGCGACCTGTGTTTCAATTAACGAGCAGGTCGTCCACGCGATCCCTTCCGACCGTAAAATCGCCGAGGGGGATATCGTCAGCGTCGATACCGGATGCAAGATCGACGGATGGTGCGGCGACGCCGCCGACACCTACCTGATCGGCGAGGTTGACGCCGAATCGAAAAAACTTGTTGATACAACCCGAGCCGCGCTCATGCTGGCGATCGAAAAACTTCGAACCGCCAAAATGTGGAGCGAAGTGGCCGGTCAGATGGAACGCTGTGTCAAAAAGAACGGATTCTCGGTTGTAGAGGTTTTTGTCGGGCATGGAATCGGCCGACAGATGCACGAGGAACCCCAGGTTCCGAATTACGTCTACAACAGCTTTCTTCGGTACGGGGATTTCAAGATCCGTCCCGGTGTCGTGATCGCGATTGAGCCGATGGTCAATGTCGGCACCAAACGGGTTCGCGAAGGACACGACGGGTGGGAAATCACAACCGCCGACGGCAAACGGAGCGCTCATATCGAGCATTCCGTCGGAATCCTTTCGACCGGCCCGATTATCCTGACCGGACCGCCGATAACCGCCGAAGAAGAAGCGATGGTCAAAACATTTTTCCAGCGCTATCGGGGGAAATGAAAATTTCGGGAAATCTTTAAAAAAACCTGGTTTTTTTGGTTTTTCCGCTAAATTTGCTGAATTATCGGTTTTTCTGCCCCCTTGTAAAAAGAAAAACCTCCTGTATAATTCGCAAAGAGAATTTTTCTATGGTGCGGAGATGCTCTTCCTTATGCGCATCCCCGCGCCACCACACCATCGGCAAATGTAGTAAAAGAGTGCTGTCATGAAAGTCCGTGCAAGCGTTAAACGTATTTGCGAAAACTGCAAAGTGGTCAAACGGAAGGGCAATGTCTACGTGATCTGCAATAATCCGCGTCATAAGCAGCGTCAAGGTTGAAATTTAGCATCAGATCTGTAGGGAGAGATATACATGCCT
>ONWH01000311.1 GCA_900321495.1 uncultured Planctomycetota bacterium | reverse complement strand
GGAAGCCTGGGAACAGCTCTCTCCGAAGGAGAAGAATCTGATCCGAAACGAGGTTCAGTATTTCACATCGGAGATCGAAGGGGCGGCGAAACCGGAAGGAGTCACCCTTTCGTGGGCGGTCGGGGACCGGCGCGTCTTCAAAGCGCCGAAGATCATCGGTTATCAGCCGGCATCTCCGATTCTGATTAAAGCGCCCCGGAACGATTTCGAGTCGTTCCAGATCGTCGTCCGGCCGGAAAAGCGGAACTTGTCCGGCCTCTCGGTGAGTGTCACCGACCTGACCGGACCGGAAAGCGGAGTGATCCCGAAAGAGAATATCCAGATCCGTTACGCCTATTACCATTATGTTTCGCAGCCGACCGACGCGACATCTCTGCCCGGCTGGTATCCGGACGCGCTGGTTCCGCTGGAGAAAGGGTCGGACGGTCTCGGCGCCCCGCTTGAGGTCGGCGCGGGAGAGAACCAGCCGCTCTATGTGACCGTCCGTATTCCGGAAGGTGTTCCCGCCGGGACCTATTCCGGGACGCTGACGCTCGGAGAAGGCGGAGGAGACTTTACCGCGACGGTTCCGTTTTCGCTGGAAGTCTGGGATTTCACCCTTCCGGCGGAAGGACGTGCGGAAACCGCCTACGGCTTGAATCCGGACCTGATCTTCCGCTACCACCGCTGCGGGACGGGAGAGGAACGCCGTGAAGTTTTTGAGAAATACCTCAAAAACATGAGCGAACACAGAATCTCGCCCTACAACCCGATCCCATTCACCTCGTATGTCACCCATTGGAAGCCCGAGGCGGACCCGCCCTGCTGCGAGATCGACTTTACCGAATTCGACCGGGAATACAAAAGCGTTTTCGAAAAGTACCATTTCAACACGATGATGCTTTTCATTCCGGGAATGGGCGGCGGAACCTTTTTCGACCGCCATCCCGGGAAAATCCTCAATTTCGAGGAGGGGACGCCGGAGTATGAATCGATGTTTTCCGATTTCCTGAAGAAACTGGAAGCCCACCTGCGGGAACTCGGCGCGCTCGACAAGGTGTATGTCTACTGGTTCGACGAACCGGCCGAGAAGGACTATGAATTCGTCGCCGAAGGATTCGCGAGACTGAAGAAATACGCGCCGGGCATCGCGCGGATGCTGACCGAGGAACCGTCCGACGGGTTCTGCGACGTTCTGGACCGGAAGGGAACAAACATCGATATCTGGTGCCCCCTTTCTTCGCTCTATTCCGAAGACAGCGCCCGGAAACGGATGGCCAAAGGGGAACGGTTCTGGTGGTATGTCTGCACCGGGCTGATTCATCCGTACGCCACCGAGTTCACCGATTACCCCGCGCACGAACTCCGTGTCTGGCTCTGGCAGGCGTATCAGCGCGGCATTTCGGGAACGCTCATCTGGTCGGCAAACTACTGGACGAGCGGGGCGGCGTTCCCCGACAGCCTCCAGAATCCCTATCTCGATCCGATGAGTTACGTTACCGGTTACGGAACCGCGCCGGGAACGCGTTCCCCCTGGGGGAACGGGGACGGACGCCTCATCTATCCTCCGCTGGCCGCCGCCGATGCGGAAAAGACAAGCGCGTATATCGACGACGACCCGGTCTCCAGTCTCCGCTGGGAAGAGCTTCGGGAAGGGAACGAGGATTATGAAATGCTCGTCATGCTCCGCGACCTGGCCGATGAGAAGTCGGACCTCCTGACGGCCGAAGAGAAAGCTGACCTGGAAAAGATATTTGATCTTTCGTCCGTCTCCGCCGCGATCGACCGGTTCGCCGACACCCCGGACCCGATCTACGCGAAGCGGGCAGAGATCGCCGCCGCGATTTTGAAACTTCTGGCGAAGTAAGCCTTAGAACGCGGCCGGGGCCGAAGTGTTCCTCAAGCGCGCTATTTGCTGAAGTGTCGCATTTGCAATAAAACCGGAAGTATCATGTGTTACTTTGATACCCCTGACTAGCCGATACGCCCATGCCGCTGGAAACCCCGCGTCTCATTCTTCGTCCGTGGCGTCTTTCGGACGCCCGTTTCCTGTTCCGGTACGCCAGCCATCCGGCTGTCGGGCCAGTCGCGGGATGGGCGGCGCATAAAAGTGTCCTCGAAAGCCGGCTGGTAATC
>ONWH01000333.1 GCA_900321495.1 uncultured Planctomycetota bacterium | reverse complement strand
TGGAGAGCCTTTGCGAAGTTGTTAAGAACCCGTGCCGTATCCTCGTCGAATCCGAGCGGGCAGTTGCATTGATGCGCGGCAAGCGCATTATTGATAACCTCGGTTAATTCCGCTTTGTCTTTGTCGGTCATTTCAGTTTGCCCTCCTTGTATGCCCTCCAGCCGAACACTTCGCAGAGAACGCCAGCGGCAATCCCCCACGGGATGATCGCGGGGTGACAGTCAAAGCGTAGCGATTCGCATAAACGCACTAAAAACACAACTCACGCGACACGTGTCATAGAGAAAACAAGCTCAAATAAATGGCGCGTATGCCTGCGAGTTGCTATGGTAAAATATAACGGGTGTTATTTTTGAAATCAAGGTGGCTGAATCTCCTCAGACGTGGTACTGTATAAGAATCGACGACGCATATGGAGTGCGTCTCGCAAACAGTCAACTGGCTAACCACAAGGAGATTCAGCCATGAGAAAACAATATAACACGGTATCGTTCAAAAATCAAGTCATTTTTGTCGGAATCGATGTACACAAGAAGCAATGGACAGTAACGGTTCGGCATTGCGGACAGATGCTGAAGACGTTCGTGATGGATCCCGAGCCGGAACAATTGGCGGAATATCTGAAGCGGAACTATCCGGACGCGGAGTATCGGAGCGTGTATGAGGCGGGCTTCAGCGGATTCGAGGCGCACCGTGCATTGTGCCGACTTGGCGTGCATAACATGGTGATCAATCCGGCGGACGTGCCGACGAGCGGGAAGGAGCGTGAAAAGAAAAACGACAGTTGCGACAGCCGGAAACTTGCCCGTGAGCTTGAGAATGGGAGTTTGGAACCGATCTATATTCCGGAACCAGAAAACTTGATCCTGCGGAATCTGAAACGCCGCGAAGATCAGCTTGTACAGAACTTGACACGCGTCAAGAACCGGATCAAGGGGCACTTGTTTTTTTCGGGAATCAAGTTCATATCCTGGGCCGGAGGCTCATTGAAAAACATGGAAGAGAATGCCCGGAAGCGCAATGATTATGCGCTTCTGAGCATGTTGCGCGAGCTCAGATTCCTGCGAGAAGAACGACTGCAGGTCATTCACGATGAACGAGCGTGTTTGAAGCTGGTGCACCGGGAAGAAATCCAGGAAAACATCCAGAGCGTTCCCGGTGTCGGATTCCGGACCGGTGTCGCACTTCAAGCTGAACTTTGGGACATGATGCGGTTCAAAACAAACGACCACCTCAATTCGTATGTCGGCCTCGCTCCGCAAACATTCGGCAGTGGGGAAGACGTCACCGTGAGGTGCGGAAACCGGAAAAAGAAGCAACTCCACTACCTGATGATCGAAGCAGCATGGCGTTCTGTCCGGTACAATCTGGAATACAGGGCTCGGTATGGAGCTCTTGTCGGACGTGGAATGAGTTCACAAAAGGCCATCGTGGTCATCGCAAGAAAACTAATGCTGGTTATCAGAGCTGTTTGGCTTCAAAACCGAAAATACATCAATATTCTGCCGGAATCTGAAGCCAAGTAAACTGCAGGCATATTCCTTGCTCTGTTTTGCTGTAAATACAGATGATTGGTTTTGCAGTACGTCGTCCCGTTCGCGTCTGCCTCGGAAAACGGGGGCTTCCGCGAGTTTACGAGTACTGCTTTTTGAACAGAACAGCATAATGCGGGACAGAAGGTTGCTTGTGTTCAGCGAAGCCCGGCTCCGACGAGCTCGGCGACCCATTCTCGCCGGGCTTCCTGACTCCCCTGCCGCCGTCAATAACAGTGTCCGATTTTTCCGTCTTTGACCGCAAAACAGAGAGATAACTACGATTACCATTATCTGTCGGCTCATTATCGCCGAGAGACAGGAGAAGATTGTCTATAAACATAAAAAATAATGAAAGTACTTTCAATTTGTTGACAAAACCACGAAAAAATGAGATTTCGCCCTTGACTTTTTCATAACAGACGCGTTTTTCATTGTTTTGGGGCGGGGCAATTCGACAGATTCTCTCGCGTGGAGACGTTACTTCTCCCTGTCCTAAATATCGTGTGCCCCCTGCCCTGATTTATAATACATGTGTGTGTCCATTTGCCCTGATTCATAATACATGTGTGTGTCCATAATGAGACAAAAGGACAAGATGGTGTTTTCCGGAATCCGTCTTGAATCCGGCTTGACAACGGCAGAAAGCGTGATATAGTATTCAAAAATCGGAATACTCGCTGCGCCCGGCATCAAGATTCCTTGCTGCCGCCGCATCAAGTTGTTCGAGCACGAGGAACCATCCGTTTCCCTCGCAAATCATGCCGTCAAGCAAACAATCAGTCAAGCAAACAAACGATGAAACACGTTCTGTTCCAAAAGTTCGGAAAAAGTCTGCTGCGGATCGTCTTCCTCCTGACCGCGATCCTCGGCGGAGCGGCGCTCTGCTATCTGCTCTGGGATCCGGGCAGCGACACCCCCCTGCCCGATTACTCCGGCAACGCGATCTGGATCGGGCACGGATGGCTCGGCGACGACGCATGGTTCGTGCGCAAACAGGTCGATCGAGCGGACTTCCGCAGCGATGCGAAGATTGCGGCGCTTTTCCGGCGACTAGCCGACAATAAAATATCGATCGTCTATCCGCACCTGTGTCCTTCGCGGTCCGACGGATCGATCGCGCGCTGCGACCACGAACAGACGGAACGGTTTCTTGATCTTGCCGGGCAGTCCGGCATCCGCGTCATCCCGTGGGTGGGCGGAGTATTCGGCGAATCCGCCTGCCCTGCCGACGCGGAGTGGCGGAAACGTTTTGTCGATTCCATATCGGAACTTATGAACGCGCATCCCCGGCTCGCAGGCGTTCAGGTCAACATCGAGCCGATGCCGGACGGGAACGCGGACTTTCTGACGCTGCTGGATGAATTGCGCGCGGCGATCCCCGGCAAAACGTTGAGCGTGGCGGCGTATCCGCCTCCAACGGCATGGCACCGGTTCCCGGATGTTCACTGGAGTCCGGAGTATTTGCGCCAGGTCGCCGGCCGCTGCGACCAGGTGGTCGTGATGATGTACGACACCGCCGTCCCGCTGGAAAAGTTTTATATCGATCTGATGACCCGCTGGACGGGACAGCTGACGGATGCGCTGCGTTCGACCGAATGCGGTCTGCTGCTGGGAATCCCCGCCTACGAGGACGCCGATGTGGGGTATCATCATCCTCGCGTGGAGCACATCGTATCGGCATTGAGGGGAATATCTGCTGCCGCTCAGGGGGAGAACATCTGCGGCATCGCGGTGTACTGCGAATGGGAAATGAACGAAACGAAATGGCGCGAGTGGCGCGGCTTCTTCCGATAATAAACCCGTCTGAATCTAATCCGCTCCCCTGCCCTGCTTCACTACTCCGCGGGGTTATCAGGATTCTCCTCCTCGACCGTTTCGATATCTTTCGCTTCAATCGGCACCAGCGCCAGACGGAACCCGATGCAGGATTCTTTCCAGCCTGCGATGTGATGACCGGAAACCTTGTCATAGACGGGTTCCGGGTGTGCGTGGTCGTAATACGGATGCCAGCAGCTGTTCGCCGGGCTGATTCCGTTCAGGTCATTCCCGACCGAATCGCCATCCAGCCATGAGCCGCCATGTGTGATCGTTTCATCCATTACCTCTTTTTCATAATAATCAGTTCCCGGCGGTAGCTCGCCCGTGACTTCGCCTGCCTTATTCCTCATCGGGCCGCCGTATCCGCCGGAATAGGTGTGCGTTTCCCGGCACAGCTCCGCGACATTTCCGATCATATCGCAGAAGCCCCAGGCGTTCGGCGGGTACGTCCCGACGTCGCTCGTGTTATGGAATGCCGCGCGGCTTTTAAATCTGGAATTCATCTTCACAGCGGAAAAGAGGGTCTTCGCGGTATTCGTGAATGAAGCATCCTCGCTCAGATCGTCGATGCTATTTTCGAATTCCCCCATGGCGACCAGATTCGCCGCCTCCGGGTCGGAATTGTCGCCCCACGGCATCCGGGTGGTCGTCCCGGCACGGCATGCGATCTCCCACCGGACCGGATCCGGCAGGTCGAACCGGTATCCTTCCGGCAGACGATCCGCGCAAAGTTCATTGATCTTTTCGATGAAACGGTTGACATCGCTCCTTGTCACGGCATCGACCGGACGCTTGCTGCCTTTGTACAGGGAGGGATTGCTCAGGTCGAATCCGTCGGGAC
>ONWH01000301.1 GCA_900321495.1 uncultured Planctomycetota bacterium | reverse complement strand
GAAAGAGCTGGCGCAGGTCGCCGCCGAGGGGAAGGTTCCGATCGGAATCGGCGACAACACCGTCATCGACGGGGCGATCATCGACAAAAACTGCGCCATCGGCCGGAACGTTACGATCGCCAATCCCGACAGCATCATTGAAACACCCGAGCTGTTCTACGGCATGATCCGCGACGGCGTGGTCTGCGTCGAAAAGAACGCCGCTATCCCCGACGGCACCAATCTGACCGGGAAGGGGAAATAAGGCACGCCGACGAGTCCATATGAGCTGCACTTAATTTTAACGTTTAGTTCGAAAAGGATTCTCCCATGGAATTTTACTACTATTCGCACGGTCAGCGAATCGGACCGATCGACACCACTGCACTCAAAGAACTCGCACAAAACGGCACAATCGTTCCGGATGTCCCCGTTGAAAACGACGGGAAAATCTATCCCGCGCGAAAGGTCAAAGGACTTTTTACGGAAGAAATGCAGTTGCCGCCGATTCATGAATATCCGGCGTCCGCCACGGAGACAGAGACGGAATCCGAACTGGGGACAGCGCCAAGACGTGCGCTTTCACCTTATCCGGTTCGGATCGTTCGTGAACCGCGTTCCTACACACAACGAAAACGAACAGAAGCGCTCGAAAGGGCATCAACCGGAACAGCAATCATCGCATGGTTTTCTGTTATTTGCGGTTCAATAGCTATTGCTGTCGGGATCGTTATTTTTTTTGCGGGAATCATTCTAGGCGGTGGTCCGGGAGCGGCGTCCGCCGGGCTTGCTTCGTTGATAATAAGTATTGGTGCGGGAATTGGCGCATTTATCTTCGCCGAGATACTGTTCTTTTTCGCCGCGTTGGGCAAGTTCCTAGCCGTAAACAATTATTCCTAATCATGTTGTGAGTAAAAGGGAAGAAAGGGACTGAAATGGGGGGTGAATTCGACAGGCGGAGTCTGCTCCCTCAATATCAGAAAACACGGAAAGATCGAAACCGCCACCCGCTACGCCATGAGCCGAATCGAAGGAGTCTGAAATGAACGCTGAATATGAATTTCGCATTCTAAGCCCCTTTCATGACGTGAAGCCTGTCGACACCCGCCTGAACCTGGCAAGGGAAAGAACCCGGCTGGAACATGAAGCGGATCACTGCGTTCTTTCGTTGCGCACGGAAATCATGGATATCGATGCAGAGTACCAGAAAAGCGTTTTCGTCAGAGTCCTCCGGTTCGGACAATATCTGATGCTCGCCGCAACGATGATGTCTTTTTGGTTGATCGAGCGCACCGCTATGCTGGCGTTCATCGCGGCGGTGGCCGGATTGGTTCTCATCAATATCGCTGTCTGGTCCTCCTACAGATATCGAAAAGCCAAAAGAACCCGATACTGGAATTTCCGGAAATCGGAAATCGAAGACCAAAAAAGAGCTGTTGCCGTCGAATTGGCGAAAATCGATCAGCGGCGGTGATTGCCGCCGATTCTTTTTTGCCGCGCTGGGTAGGTCCCTTGCCGAAAGCGATTTTTCTTAATTACGTTGCGAGTAAAAGAAAGGGGAATTGAGATGGGGAAATGGAAAACAAACGGATCGTTCTGGAAAAAGAGTGAGAACATTTGAAGAATACCTTTGTTTGAAGAGAACACGAAGTTGCCCCAATGTTTGGGGAACGATGCCGTTGTTCCGCTCTATTCATAATTGCTTTTTGCCAGGTAGGTCCTGTTCCTCATTGTTCTGATCATTGCAGTATTGCCGGACGTCAGCTTTCTTCTCGATAGGGATCATTTGATGAAGAAGGGCGCTTTTGCCGTGACTGCTGTCTAAATGGCCGGATTGCTGACACTGCTGATTGTGCACATCGTACTCAATGTCAAACACTGGATTGGCGGCATCCGAAGAAATGTTGCATTGGACCGGCTCTGGGTAGAAACTGCAAACCAAATTCTGGATATCGAAAAAGAACCGGAAAAATACAATAACATCCCTCTCGGACATAAAATTGGGAGTAACAAATGAAAGGCTTGTCATGGAGAAGAACGATCCGCATATCGTATGGTACACCGTCGAACGGCGTTTCTCACAGTGCGGCCGAGGCCCGGCCTGAACGGATTGCGGCGAATCATTTCCGTTCCGCGGAGGCGAGACGTTCCCCGTCTTGCCGATTCGCGGTCATCGTTTAGAATAGGGAACAGCACGGGG
>ONWH01000304.1 GCA_900321495.1 uncultured Planctomycetota bacterium | reverse complement strand
CGGAAGAGGCTTTCCGATCATCTCCCTTATCTCGTCGTGAGCTTCTGACCTGATGACCTGAGCATGAACCTCGGTTACGGGTTCGCCATCAGGCTGATTTTCACCGGCGGTTTCCTGTGCGGGAAGAAGCGGAAAACCGCCGCCGAAGAGAACGGAAAAAGCGGCTGTCAGCAAGAGCACCGCGTCGTTAATGGGCTTCATGGCATTCCTCCGGCCGGGGTTCCCCGTTCCGCCAGGCCGTGAGGGAGAACCGCGGCGGACGGCGGGGAACGCCGCTTCGAATGTTCAGGCGTTACTTATCGCGGGTATCGACAACAACGGCGTCCGCCGGAATGATGTCGTCGAAGAAGGAGTCCGGAATCCCGCTGTTGATTTTGATCTCGTCGTAGACATATTCTTCGCCCGGACGGGGGGATCCGTCGGGATTGTAGTGGAAGATC
The DNA here is from genome assembly GCA_900321495.1 of uncultured Planctomycetota bacterium. GTDB lineage: Bacteria > Planctomycetota > Planctomycetia > Pirellulales > Thermoguttaceae > RUG695. The sequence goes on along the minus strand of ONWH01000304.1, from coordinate 2,375 downwards.
TCGACGGTCTCGGGGAGCCAGACCCCGCCGCCGTAATCTTTCAGGCCGTGAAGAATCGATTTGGTGGAAATCGCGACAGTCGTACGGCCGTCCTCCGTGATCGGGCTGTAGTGTTCCGCCGAATAGACGGCGTAGTCCTTTTCGGGATCGAGGTAGAATTTGGCGAAAAGAGTCCCGACGACGAGACAGGAACGGCCGTCGATGATTTCGGGCTTTTCGAAGACGACCGCTTCGGTGTGCTGCCGACCCAGGATATTATTGGCGAGATCGGAACCCGTCACGCCACGGCCCCACTTGGCCCTGAAAAGCCACGCCTGGGAGAGGGGCATTTCGGAGGGAAAGAGACCGGAAGTCGTGAAGAGAACGTCAAGCGGCATGATCAGCGCCATGTGAGGCGATTTCCCGTTGACTTCGGGGCCCCGGATGACGCTTCTGTAGGCGGATTCGCTTCGCGAGGCGGTCTCGTAAAAATTGGAGCAATAGCCGCCGGAGCGTTCGAAAGCCCCTTCAATATAGAGCCTGTTCTCCCCTTTCTGCGCGAAGGTGTATTTTTTCAGACCGACATGGTAAGTTGAGGAAAAATCCCCGATGAAATTCCGCTTTTTCTCGTAGACCTCTCTCAGTTTGCCGATGCTGACCGGCGGGTTCTGCCTGCTTTTCATCACCGCCCAAAGCGCGGCGCGGTCCTGACTGTCAAGATTGTGCCGGTTGGCCAGTTCCAGGAACTCGCCGAAGGCGAGAGGGGACCCGCTGCCGGTGATTTCGTCCTTCGCCCGGCTGAACTCCTCGGACCCGGAATGGGTGATTCTGTCCAGGTCATTTGTATAGTGGTATGAAAAGCCGCTGCTGACACGGGCGAAACCCGGGTTTTTGTACGGATAACACCAACCGGTAATCTCCGGAAACTGCGGTTTCCGAGGCTCGGCGGGAAGCTCTTCCTTTTCCGGGATCTCGGTAAAGAAGGAGTCCGGAATCCCGCTGTTGATCTCGATCTTATCGTAAATTTCGGTGTTTTCAGATTTACAGCTCCCGTCCGGATTATAGGTGATCGATTCAACCGAGCCGGGGAGCCAGACCCCGCCGCCGTAATCTTTCAGGCCGTGCAGGACCGTTCTTCGGGCGAGATAGAGTCCCGGACCGATCAGGGGGCCGCCCGGGGGCGCCGGTTCGTAGAAGTCGACCGCGTAAACGGAGCAATCCTTCTCAAGATCAAGATAGAATTTTTTTTCAAAGGACCCGACGATCAGACAGGAATGACCGTTCAGGGTTTCCGGCTTTTCGAAGACGGTTTCAATGCCGCTGTTTCCCAGAAGGGAGCCCATTTGTGTTTTGTACCCGCCGGTTTTGTTCATAGGATCGGAAAGCCAGGCGTGATCGAGGGGAGTCTTGGGGAGATGCCCCATCAGGATGGAGAACGCATCCGGATCAGCCTGATCCACGGGTGTCATGCTGGCGTTTACGGAACGTTTTCCGTCGGGATGGTTATACAGATCGATAAGCCGGTGTTCCGCTTTCGCGATTGAGTCGATCCGGGTCCAGATCACTTTTTCGGAATTCTCCGACGAACCTTCGGAAACGGTCTTCCACAGACGGTAATCGTCTCCCTTGAACGCGTAAACAAACGGCGATCTTACGGAGGATCTATAGATGGTTGTTTTGAAGTCGCCGATCGAGGCGCGTTTCGTCTCGTAGAGCTCTTTCAGCGCATCTTTTGAGATCGGGGGATTCTGACGGTCTGCCATGACCTTCCAGAGCATCACGCGTTCCGAGGGGTCGAAATCGTGGCTGTCGGCCATCTCAAGGAATTCGCCGTAAGAGAGGGGGGATTCGCGGCCGACGATTTCGTCGTTTACCCGATTGAACTCATCGGAATCGGAATGGATGCCGCCGCCCGGCGCGACGTCGAATCTCATTGAGTGCCTGACGGGCGGATTGGAGGATTCCGGCGCGGCCGTCCCCTCGGCGGGGCCTGAGGCGTTATCGGACGGATCCGCAGCCGGCGGCGTTGCGGAACGATTTCCGTCGGCGTCCTCAAACAGAACACTGGAAAGGTTTCCGTCCGCGTCCTCAAACAGAACACTCCCTTTGACAACCCGGAAATCGTTTCCGGACGCGTCGGTGAGTTTTCCCGTCTGATGTTCGTCCGTCTTTATCAAACCCACTGTTGGTGTGGAATGAGATTCGACTGCGGGATACGAGAGTACAAGCAAAGTTCCTTCCACATCCGCCCTCTGCATGACGGCGTCGCCTCCCACAGACGCGGGATCCAGAACAAAGATGACTCTTTTGGCTCCGGAATCTTTGGAAATGGCGGCGGAAATGTCGGCCAGTTTTTTCCCCACTCCTGTTGTCTTTTCGATTGCATCGGTTACCGG
>ONWH01000309.1 GCA_900321495.1 uncultured Planctomycetota bacterium | reverse complement strand
GAACCTGAACCGCCACCGGGTTGTTCCGGACGATCGGGTCGATTAAGATTTTTTTCAGTTTCGGTGTCATTTTTTCTGCTATTCCTTACGTCTGTTTCAAAGAACGGTTTTTTCTTCTTTCCGGCACCGGCGTGTTACTCGGCGGCGGCCTTCATCTTGGCCAGGAGGGGACCGAACCCGTTTTCGCCGAGCCAGTACGAGACCGTGTGGTTGACCCCGTTGCAGGTGAGCGTCGCGCCCGAGAAGCCGTCGACCTCGTACTGCGCGTTCGGGTCGTCGGCCGAAACCGTCCCCTTCTTGAAATGAACCGCCGGTTTGCCGTCGGGCCCGTAGGCCGATTTGCCGGACCACTTGGCCATCTTGTCGGGGTTCTGGACCTCGCCCCCCAGACCGGGCGTTTCGCCGTGCTGGTAGAAGGTCAGGTTTTTGACCGTCGCCAGGTCGCTGTCCAGCGCCAGGAACCCGTAGAGGGTCGACCAGAGGCCGCGCCCGTAGACGGGCAGAACGACCGACGAAACCTTGCCGGCGTCGTCTTTGACCAGATAGACGACCGACTGGTTCGGGACGCGCTTGATTCCGGCGATGTCGGCCTTGGGGTCGATCTCGCTGCTGGCGGCGGGGTCTTTGAGCTGGCGCTCAATGTCGAACGTTTCCGGGTCGGCGCCTTCGACCGTCTCGCCCGTCTTGGTGTCGACCACGACCGGCTCGATCTTGGAGTAAAGTTCCTTGACCTGGGCGGCCGAGGGCTTCGCGGCCAGCTCGACCAGGCCGGCGGCTTTCAGGACGTTGACCTGCTTGTCGAGAAGCATGTTCTCTTTTTGTTTTTCTTTGAGCGAGGTCGCCGTCAGCGAAACCAGAATCGAGCAGACGAGGCAGACCGCCGCGGCCACTCCGAAAACTTTGAAAATGGAATCTTTTTCCATAGCTCTTTATTCCGTTTGATATCGTTGCGTCCGCTCCGGGGAGCGGCAGATGGGTTTTGTGTTATTTCGCCGCAAGGCGCTGCTCTCTCCGCCTGATGTTCGACTGCACCACGAACCAGTCGATCAGCGGCGCGCAGCAGTTCCCGAAGAGGATGGCCAGCATCGTGCCCTCGGGATAGGCGGGGTTCAGGACGCGGATCACGATGATCAGCGCGCCGATCAGAAGGCCGTAGATATACTGGCCGATATGCGTGCTGGCGGCGCTGACCGGGTCGGTCGCCATGAAGACCATGCCGAACGCGAACCCGCCGAGGACGAAATGCCAGAACGGGCCGAGATTGAACGCGGCGTTCGATTCGCTCCCGATGAAACAGAAGAGAGTCGCCAGCCCCATCCCGCCGACCGCCATGCTGAGCATGACGCGCCACGAGGCGACGCCGACGACGACCAGGAAGAGGGCGCCGATCAGGCAGGCGATCGTCGAGGTTTCGCCGAACGAGCCGGGAATCGTCCCGATGAAGCAGCTGAGCATGTCGTAGCCCTTGGAGGCCAGGCCCGCCACACCGCCGGTGACCGGATCGGGATTGGTGGCGACCGCCAGCGGCGTGGCGCCGGTGAACCCGTCGACGTAGTTCGTCGTCCAGACCCGTTCGCCGGAAATCGAGCCGGCGTAGGCGAAGAAGAGGAAGGCGCGGGCGACCAGCGCGGGATTGAGGAAGTTCCGCCCCGTCCCGCCGAAGATCTCCTTGCCGATCACCGTTCCGAACGAGATGGCGACGACCACCTGCCAGAGCGGAATGTTCGGGGGACAGGTGAGCGGGAAGACGATCCCCGTCACGAAGAAGCCCTCGTTGATTTCATGGTTGTTGATCTTGGCGAAGAGGGTCTCCCAGCCGATGCCGACGATCATCGTCACAATGTAGAGCGGCAGGAAATAGACCAGCCCGTGGACGATGTCGCCGATGATGTTCCAGGGGGACGCGCCGAAGACGTTCAGGATCGGGCAGACGCCGTCGATCCAGTTCAGCACGGCGGCGTGCCAGTCGCCGGAAGCCTGGGTCGCCCCGGCGAATTCCATCGCGCGGTTCGCCTGATAGCCGACGTTGTAAAGCCCCATCACGACGCACGGAATCAGCGCGTAGATGACCGTCATCATCATCCGCTTGAAATCGTTGCAGTCGCGGACGTG
>ONWH01000312.1 GCA_900321495.1 uncultured Planctomycetota bacterium | reverse complement strand
GACGGAATCAGGGACGGATGGATATTCACCACCTTGTTGTTGAACGATTCGGGAATCGGCAGAAGCTGCAGATAGCCGGCCATGATTACATAGGCGACTCCCGCCCGGGCGCACCGGTCGAAAACGGCCTTGCTGAAATCATCGGCCGTTTCAAACCCGGTTCGCTCGATGATCTCGATCGGGATCATCGCCTTTTCAGCGTACTGAAGCCCTTTGGCGCGTGATGTACTCGCAATCACCACCCTGATATCGGCATCCAACTCTCCGGCATTGATTTTATCGATCAGGTTTTTCAGCGATCGGCCTGTACCAGAAATCAGAACCGCGATCGGCAACTTGGCAGCGGACATAAGAGACTCCTTCTTCTCGTAAGACAGAAATGGCGGAATATGCGCGGCGGAGCGAAAGACGGATGCCCCGCCGCGCGCTTGAATTCATTGAACTTTAACGTAGATTGTGAGCTTTTCTCCATCGGCCTTCGCTTCGACCGGCTCGCCCCCTTCGATCGCCTCCGGAATGATCTTAACGGCGAGTGTCTCCCCCTTGATGTAATCGCCAAACGATTCCAATGCGGCGCGGATCGCGTCACTTTCGGTCTCAATTCCGACGACGATCCGATCGGTATACTCGCACCCCATCTCCTTACGGCGGTCCTGGATCAGACGGACCAGCTCACGCGCTCGGCCCTCGCGGAGGAGCTCTTCGGTCAGTTCGGTCGACAGAAGAACGACACAGTCATCTCCCTGCGCGGCGGCATATCCCTCTTTCGCTTGGAGACGGATCAGAACTTCCTCTTCGGTCAACTGAACGGTTTCCCCGGCGGCATCGACTGTGATCGCGCCGCTCCTCTTCATTTCGGCAAGGAGAGCCGCTCCGTCGGCTTCTGTCAGAACATTCCGAACCGCAGGAAGACGCTTGCCGAGTTTTGGACCGAGCTTTTTCAAGTCGGGCGAGACCTGATACGAGATATACTCATCCGCCTTTTCCAAAAAGACAACATCTTTAACGTTCAGCTCTTCTTTCACCAGATCAACGTATTGGGCGATCTCTTCCTTCACCGACGGATCGGCGGGAATGATCTGAATCGCTGCCAACGGTTGGCGGACTTTCAATTTCGCCCCCATACGCGCGTTTCGACCGAGCGAAACGACCTCGCGCACACGACTCATCCGACGCGCCAGGCCCCTGTCAATCACATCGTGATTGGCAAATGGGTAATCGCAAAGGTGTACCGATTCACTCGCCGCACCGGCAAACGACTCGGTGAGCATCAGCCAGATACGTTCCGAAAGGTACGGCACAAACGGCGCGATCAGTTTCGAAAGGGTAACGAGCGACTCGTAGAGAGTCCAATAGGCATCGGACTTCGAGACAGTCTCCTCCCCCGACCAGAACCGTCCGCGGCTGCGGCGGACGTACCAGTTCGAAAGGGAATCGACGAAAGCGATCAGTTTCCCGCAGGCGGCAAAATGGTCGTAGGCGTCCATCTTTTCGGTCACAAAATCGATTGTGTCGTTCAGTTCACCCAAAATCCAGCGGTCGAGTTCGGCGCGCTCTTTGACCGGGCGGTAATCGGCGGCGGTCGCCATCACCGCGGGAGTCAGATCTCCTCCGGCGGCGGCGAGCGCGTCAAGGTCGATCCGTTTTTCGGGATCGAACCCGTCAATCTTCCGATAGACATCGTAGAATGAACAGACATTCCAGAGCCGAATCATAAATTCGGGCATTGACTCCTTGATTGCCGATTCGCTGTACCGGATCGAGGTCCACGGGGTCTGATTGGCGTAGAAATACCAGCGGAGCGCGTCAGCGCCGTATTTATCGAAGATTTCGCGGGGTTCGCGGTAGTTGCGCAGTGACTTCGACATCTTCTGACCGTCCTCGCCGAGCATCAGTCCGAGCACGATACAGTTCTTGAACGGGTGTGGATACTCTTTCGTTTCCGAGAAGAGGAGTGTACTGATCGCAAGCTGCGAATAAAACCAGCCGCGTGTCTGGTCGATCGCTTCACTGATGAAATCGGCGGGGTGATGGCTCGCAAAGAGTTCCGCCGACCCCTTGACGTGGGGATACCCCGTCTGAGCGAACGGCATCGAACCGGAATCGAACCAGCAGTCGATCACCTCGGTCACGCGGCGCATCCGTTTTCCCGGCGCCTTCGGTGACTCGTAAGTAACCGCGTCGATATACGGCTTATGAACTTTCAGATGTTCCCAAAGCTGTTCGTCCTTTTCGCTCCACGCGCTGCCGGCTTCGGCTTTCGCCCGGTCATGAGCGTTCCGCCAGACATCGGTTCCCGCAACATTCGGTTTGGCGAGGAGTTCATCGTAGGAACCGATCGCTTCCTGATACCCGGTTTCTTCACAAACCCAGACCGGCAACGGGGTCCCCCAGAACCGCTCGCGCGAAAGGGCCCAGTCGACGTTCGTCTCAAGGAAGTTCCCGAACCGCCCGTGCTTGATGTGGTCGGGCATCCAGTTGATCTTCTCGTTATTCGCGAGCATTTTGTCCTTATACTGGGTCGTTCGGATGAACCAGCTCTTGCGCGGATACTGGATCAGCGGATCACTCGAAGCACGCCAGCAGAACGGATAGTCGTGCAGGTACTGTTCAAGGTGAAAGAGAATCTTACGTTGTTTCAGCTCCTGGGCGATCTCCTTGTCGCAGTCTTTTACCCAGCGTCCTTCATACTCGGGCATCACCGAGGTGAACGTACCGTTCGGCGCCACAGCGCAGATCAGTTCGGGCCCCTCACCGTCAGCATAACGCGCCTTTTGCGCGGTCAGTAGGTCGAAGTCGACTTCCCCAAACGCCGGTGCCTGATGAACCAGACCGGTTCCCGAATCGAGAGTGACAAAATCGGCGGGACAGACGCGCCAGGCAATATACTCTTTTCCGCCCTCCCTGAGCGTTCCCTGTTTATTCCCGAGTTCCTTATAGAAGCAGTCATACGGGGGAATATAGCGCAGACCGACCAGTTCGGATCCTTTAAATGTCTCGCTGACGTCGGCCTTCATTTTGAGTTTGGCGGCAATTCCCTCGGCCATCGCCGCGGCAACGATCACCTTGTTCCCATAAGGATCGCCGTCTTTATCGATGAACGAAACGATCGCGTAATCAAGTTCCGGATTGACTGCGGCGAACTGGTTGCTCGGAAGGGTCCACGGCGTCGTCGTCCAGACGAGCAGATCGACGTTCTCAAACCGCGGATCGTTTGCACTGTTAGCTATCGGAAACCGGATAAAGACTGAAGGATCGGCGACGCGGCGATACCCCTGCCCGACCTCACCGCTCGAAAGCGCGGTTCCGCCCTGGGCCCACCACCAGACGATCTTGTGTCCCTGATAGAGAAGTCCTTTGTCAAAGAGGGACTTGAGCGCCCACCAGACGGATTCGACGAACGACTTATGGAACGTGACATAAGCGTGATCGAGATTGATCCAAAAGCCGAGGCGTTCGGTAAGCTCTTCCCACTGCTGTGTATAGCGGAACACATTCTGAATGCAATGATGGATAAACGGCTCCACGCCGTACGCTTCAATCTCTTCCTTCGAGTGGATCCCCAACTCTTTACAAACTTCAACCTCGACCGGCAGACCGTGGGTATCCCACCCGGCCTTTCGCTCGCAGAGAAACCCCTTCATCGTCTTGTAGCGGGGATAGAGATCCTTGATCGCACGGGTCAGGCAGTGCCCCGGATGGGGAAGCCCGTTCGCCGTCGGCGGCCCCTCATAAAAGACGAATTCGCCGCAGTTCCTCCTGCGCCGCTTCTCAAGCGATTTCTCGTAGATGTTCATCTCGCGCCAGCGACGGATCAGTCTTTCTTCATTCTGCGGGAAGTTCCCGCCGGAAGCGCTATCGTAAACCGTTTCACTCGACATTGCTGATTCTCAAAATCCTCTGTTGACCTGAAAGGACCGAACACTTCGGTCATCTGATGTTAATCGTATAATTCGATATTCGGGCTACAGTCCTTCACGTAAAAGTTCGCAGATAATCGCGTTCATCTTCGGTTCGGCCCCTTCCGCCGTGGCGATGATCTCGCCGATATTGACCGGGCGGAGGGCATCGGCGAGCCCCATATCGGTAATGATCGAAAACCCGAGTGTTCTCATCCCGGCGTGTACCGCGGCGATCACTTCGGGAACCGTCGACATTCCGACCACATCGGCACCGATTGTCCGCAGATAGCGGTATTCGGCGCGTGTTTCAAGATTCGGCCCGGGAACTGCTGCGTAGACTCCCTGTTGGGTCGGGATTCCCAGACGCAGCGCGGCGGCGCGTGCCTTTTCGCGTAATTCGCGGCTGTACGGCTCGATCATATCAGGATAACGCGGGCCGAGACGGCTGTCGTTCGGACCGATAAGCGGGTTAATTCCCAACAGGTTGATATGATCTTCGATCAGTAGGATATCCCCTTGCTTGAACTGCGGATTGAGTCCGCCGCAGGCGTTCGAGACGATCAATGTTTCGGCGCCGAGCGCGCGCATCACGCGGATCGGAAAAACGATCTCCTTGGCGGTGTACCCCTCATACGCGTGAAAGCGCCCCTGCATCGCGACAACCGATTTCCCCTCGAGCCGTCCCGTAATCAGCTTCCCGGCGTGCGACTCGACCGTCGAAACCGCAAAATGGGGAATCTCTTCATAGGGGATGCTTTCGTCAACCTCAATCTTGTGAATAAGATTCCCCAGTCCGGTTCCCAGTACGATCCCGATCTCCGCGCGTTCAGCCCAACGGCCGCGAAGAAACGCGGCAGTCTCCTGAATCATGTCATATTCTGATAACATTGTTCATCCCCAATCGTAATGGCTGCCGGTAGGCAAATGTTGCAGATTATGCGTTCTTTCCGTTTGGCGGCAGATCGACTTTCACCGCCAGCTCGGCCAGTTGCTTTTCCGCCACCGGGCTCGGCGCGCCGGTCATCAAATCAGACGCTTTCGCAGTCTTCGGAAACGCGATGCAGTCGCGGATATTGTCGACGCCGGCGAAGAGCATCACCAGACGGTCGAGCCCGAACGCGATTCCGCCGTGCGGCGGAGCGCCGAACTGAAGTGCGTCCAGGAGGAACCCAAACTGCCCTTTCGCCTCTTCGCGCGTCATCCCCAGAAGGGCAAAGACACGATTCTGCGTCTCGGCGTCATGAATACGGATCGTCCCGCCGCCGGCTTCAAACCCGTTGAGAACCAGGTCGTACGCCTGAGCGCGGACACGGCCGGGATCCGATTCGAGAAATTCGAGATCTTCGACCAGCGGAGCGGTAAAGGGGTGGTGCATCGCAACCCAGCGGTTCTCTTCTTCGCTCCAGTCGAACATCGGGAACTTCACGATCCAGCAGAAATTCATCTCGCTGGGATCATAAAGCTTTAACTGGCTGGCCAGACGGCGGCGCAGACCATTCAATACACGGCAGGTCAACAGGAAATCGCCGCATGAGAAGAGAAGCAGATCATTCGGCTCCGCCTCGAGTTTTGCGGCGATCCTTTCGAGATCCGTTTCGGCAAGAAACTTGGCGCTCGACCCTGTCAGTTTTCCATCGGCGTCGACTTTGAACCAGACAAGCCCTTTCGCGCCGAATTGATCGGCGCACCAGGCGGTCAGACCGTCGATATCCTTGCGCGAAAACTGATCGGCGGCGTTTTTCACATTAATCCCCCGAACGCGTCCGCCATCATCGGCGGTCGCGCGGAAAACCTTAAATTCGGTTTCTTTGGCGACGTCGGTCACATCCTTCAATTCCATACCGAACCGAAGATCAGGCGCGTCGTGCCCAAACCGTTCCATCGCCTCATCGTAGGTCATACGCGGGATCGGAAGTGTCAGTTCGCGGCCGAGAACGTCTTTCATAAGGCGCTGAACCAGCGAACTCATCATGGCGATAATGTCTTCCATCTCGATAAACGACATTTCAATATCGAGCTGGGTAAACTCAGGCTGCCGGTCGGCGCGGAGATCTTCGTCTCGGAAACAGCGGGCAATCTGCATATAGCGGTCATATCCGGCGATCATCAGAAGCTGTTTGTAGAGTTGGGGAGACTGCGGAAGCGCGTAAAAACTCCCCTGTGAAACGCGGCTCGGAACGAGGTAGTCGCGGGCCCCTTCGGGGGTACTCTTCCCGAGAACAGGCGTTTCGACCTCGACGAAATCCTGTTCATCGAAAAAGTCGCGCATTACCTTGGTCATCTTATGCCGAAGAACAAGAATACGCTGCATTTCAGGACGGCGCAGGTCAAGGAAACGGTATTTCAGACGCATCTCTTCGGACGGGACCTCCGGAGCGCTCGGAATGAACGGCACAACTTCGGATCGGTTCAGGACAACAAGCTTTTCGGCTTCCACTTCGATTTCACCCGTCGGCATATTCGGATTCACCAATCCTTCGGGACGAAGACGGACTGTACCGATGATCTGAACGACATCTTCATTTCGGAGGGTTTTTACCAGTTCGAAGGCGGAAGAATCGGCCATCGTCGAATAGAAAACCGTCTGCACCTTGCCGTAACGGTCACGCAGATTGACAAAAAAGACACCGCTGTGATCGCGTGCCGAGTCGACCCATCCTGCCAGGGTCACCTTTCGGCCGTTATCGCTTCCGCGCAGCGCGCCGCATGTTGTAGTCCGAAACACTGTTGACTCCTTAATTGATCTGCCCAAACCAATAAGTCTGTCCGGCGAAAGACCGTACAGTACCACCCCCAATTTTAAAGCAAATACGTTTTTTCGCAAGAGAGGAAACTCGCGCGGGAAGCTTCCCGGTCTCCCCTTCCCCTTTTTCCGAAATGAACGAAGACAGTTCCAACCGAAAGGAAAAAACCTGCTTGTTATTTGCAGGGCATGACATATTAACTATAATATGTAGTAAGCTGTCATTCGGCGCCGACCGCTGCCCTAAAGTCCGGGCAGACCGGCCGTCACTCCGAAAGAATTCGAACGCAGGGTATGTCCACAATGAACACGAACCGAGTGAAGGCGATCGAAAAGATCGCGGCGTACAAGGGGGATTATCCGCGGAACGAAAATTCGTTCCCGCAGGAAGAGTACGGGAAGTATGTCTTTAACGAAAAGATGATTAAAAAGTACCTTCCGAAAGAGTCCGCGGAAAAACTGCTGGCGACCATTCGCGAGCAGAAGCCTCTCGACCCGACCATAGCCGACGATGTCGCCAATGCCATGAAAGAGTGGGCGATCAACCTGGGCGCCACGCACTACACTCATTGGTTCCAGCCGCTTAACGGAGGGACAGCCGAAAAACATGACGCCTTTCTCGAACTCTCCGAAACCGGCGAGCCTCTCAAAGTCTTTTCGGGGAAAAAGCTGATCAAAGGCGAGCCCGATGCCTCGAGTTTTCCTTCGGGCGGACTGCGCTGTACCTTTGAAGCGCGGGGATATACCGCCTGGGACCCGACCAGTCCCGCGTTCGTCAAACGGCATCGCAACGGAACCACCCTCTGCATCCCGACTATCTTCTGTTCCTACAACGGCGAGATACTTGACAAAAAAACGCCGGTCCTCCGCTCGATCAAGGCGCTCGAGAAGGCGGTCAAACGTCTGATGGCCCTCTTCGCCCGAACCGAAAAGCCGGTTAAGGTCTCGCTGGGGGCTGAACAGGAATATTTTCTGATCGACCGTAACTTCTACCTCAACCGCCCCGACCTGATCCAGACCGGCCGAACCCTCTTCGGTTCCGCCCCTCCGCGGAACAAACAGCTGGTCGACCACTATTTCGGGAGTATCCGGCCCGAAATCCTCGCGTTCATGACCGATGTCGACCACGAACTCTGGAGGCTTGGAATCCCGGCGAAAACCCGCCATAACGAAACCGCGCCGGCCCAGTTCGAGGTCGCCCCGATATTCGAGGAACTCAATGTGGCAATCGATCACAACATGCTCCTGATGGACATCTTAAAGCGGACGGCGATCCGGCATGGGATGGTCTGTCTTCTGCACGAAAAACCGTTCGCCGGGGTCAACGGGTCGGGGAAACATAACAACTGGTCGGTTACCTACGGGGGGCACAATCTCCTCAATCCGGGAAGCAACCCCGAACAGAACGCTGTCTTTCTGACGGTTCTGGCCGCTATCATTCGCGCCGTCGACCTGCACAGTGATATTCTCCGCGCCTCAACGGTCAGCGCGGGAAACAAGTACCGCCTTGGAATGGGAGAGGCACCGCCGGTGATCATTTCAATCTCGCTCGGCGAAACGCTCACTGAGATTCTCGATCGGCTCGGCAGTCATGAAGAAATTGCCAGTAAACCGACCGAAATGATGCGGATCGGGGTCGATACCCTTCCGCCGCTGCCGCGCGACAACACCGATCGAAACCGGACCAGCCCGTTTGCATTCACCGGTAACAAATTCGAATTCCGAGCCTGCGGATCGGGTCAGTCGTGTGCCGGGTTCAACACGGTACTCAACACAATCATCGCCGAATCGATTGAAGTGATCGCCGAACGGCTCGAAAAGCTCGACCGTTCCGACAAAAACGCGTTTCACGCCGGTCTGACAGCGGTTATTGCCCAGATCATCCGAAAGCATCGCCGGATCATCTTCAATGGGAACAATTACAGTCCCGAATGGGTCAACGAGGCGCAGCGGCGGGGCCTTCCGAACGTCCGCAAATCGATCGAAGCGCTCCGCGCCTACATCAAGCCGGAAAACGTCGAGCTGTTCAGCCGATACGGAGTCTTTACGAAAGCCGAACTCATTTCGAGATTCGAAGTCTTTCGGAACGACTACCATTCCCGTGTTCGGATCGAAGGGGGAATGGCGCTCGAAATCGCCCGCACAATGATTCTGCCGATCGTCACCCGGCAGTATCGGGAAGCGCTCGAAACCCTGCAGGCGGCGCGAAGCGCCAAATCAAAACACGGCATTGCTTCGGCCGAAACTCTCGCCGATTCGTTCGGCGATCTTCTCGACCAGCTCAATGACGGATGCGAAGCCCTCGAAAAGGCGCTCGGCGGTGAGCATGAGGGCATTATCGACAATATGAAGCGTTTGCGCGAGATCGTCGATCACGCTGAGGACATGACCGATGACGCGCTCTGGCCGCTCCCGAAATACCGCGAAATGCTCTTTATCTACAACTAAGACGGAGTCTGAACGATGTACACTCATGAATATTCCCCCTTTGCCGACGGAAATGTTGAGGTCTGGGGACTTTTTGATTTTCGGGAAGATACCGAGTCGCACTGTGTTGCCCCTTCACCCGAAATCGAGCTCTATACCGAAGCGTTTCCTATCTTTATGCCCCTGAAAACCTGGGGACACAACTGCGGCTACAAGCGGAATCCGATCATCTACCTGACATGGCAGCGGCAGTGCGAGGACTCTCAGATCGCCAAACATCTTCTGCCGAAAGACCTCTGTCAGGTCGCCGAGAACGTTGTCGAAGAGATGAAAGCCGAACTGCGCGATGCGGGAGACAGACGCTCCTCATCACTCGACCTGTTCGATCTGATCCCCGCCTCGAAAGAGTTCACCGACCTGAGCTCTCAGCCCGAAAACACCTTCGACTGCTCTCTGGCGACCTATCCGCTCGCCGCGGCGCTCCTGGCGGCGGCCGTTGACGGCGCAAGTCTGAGCAAGCCGAAATCGATCTGTTTCGGCGGCTGGAACTTCTATCGGAGCAAGCCTCTTTCGGGGCTTCTGAACGCCGACGACATTGACGACAAGATTCGTACGGCGCGCAAATGCGCGATCAGCGAGATTTTCTTCTCGGCTCCTGACCGCCTTTTCGATTCACTTAAAGAAAAGGGAGAGGATATCCGCCGTCTTGATGAGGAAGACTCGCTTCCCGAAACGATTGCGCCGTATCGGATGGTATTCCAACAGGCATAACACAGATTCCGTACTATGCCCCTGCGGGGATCAGGGGCTTTTTTTATCCCCTCGAATCTTTTTCTCAAACGATGAGCAAACTGAACGCAACCTTCCTGGAACTCCCTCCCGAATATACCGGCGAAAGCGCGCGCTATGTGATCTTTCCGGTTCCCTACGAAGGAACCGTCTGCTTCGAAAAGGGGACCGCCGCCGGACCGGAGCGCATTCTGGCCGTTTCGGACCAGATGGAATATATCGATGAAGAGACGCTCATCGAGTTCTGGAAACCGGGAATCCGCACCTTAACGCCTCTCACTGCCGAACCGGCGCCGCGCACCGAAATGGAGGCGGTTTACAAACGTGCGAAAGAGGAAAACCTCTTTTCCGGAGGGCGCCTGCCGGTCACACTGGGGGGGGAACACTCGATCACCGCGCCCCTTTTACGTGCCGTCGCCGAAACGTATCCGGAATTTTCGGTTCTCCAATTTGACGCGCACTCCGATCTGCGCGAAAGCTTCCCGCCCGGCGGACGCGACTCACATGCCTCGGTCATGCGCCGCGCCCTTGAAATCACTCCGAACCTGGTTCAGGTCGGAATCCGGAGCTTTTCCGAAGAGGACCTTGTTTCCTGTCCCGAACAGGTCAGGCGCTTCATCACGCCCGCGCGGCTTGAAGACGATTTCGACGCCACTCTGGCGGAGATAATAAGCCGTCTCTCCGAAAAGGTCTATATCACCATCGACATGGACGTGTTTGATCCCTCGTTCGCTCCGGGAGTCGGAACTCCCGAGCCGGGAGGACTCTCCTGGCGGCAGGTCACAAAAATCCTTCGCGCGGTCTTCTGCGCTAAAAAAGTGATCGGCGCCGACATTGTCGAGACGGCGCCGATCCCCGGACAGGTTGTTACGGAATTCCTGGCCGCCCGGCTCATTGCCAAACTGATGGTCTACGACCAGGCGGCGTCCCGTTAAATCTTAATAAACGCCTTGTGCTTATAGAGGATAAAGAGGAAAAGCCAGCAGGTCAGCGCGTAGGCTCCGGCATTGAAAACATCCCGGTAGACTTCGGGTGACCACCGCTCGATCGCATCCTTAAAGAGAATCGACGCCGCCTGCGAGAAGCTGAAGAATTTCTGAGCCAGATAGATGGTGATCGAATTCATCCCGATCACAATGAACGGGAACGACCACCATTTAAACCCGACGACATCGATAATCCAGTAGAAGATGCCGAGTCCGGCCATCGAAAAACCGCCGACGAAGCAGACGAACGAACTTGTCCAGAGGTTCTTGTTGATCGGCATATCAAGGTTCCAGACCCAGCCGGTCAGAATGAGCAGCGCGCCGACGAGAACCAGGCCGAACGCCTTTTTATTCCCCCCGGCATTTACACCCCCCCTACGGAGCCACTCACCGGCAAAAACACCGAGCATGGCAGTTCCGATTGCCGGAATCGTCGAAAAAAGACCTTCGGGGTCGTGCATATTGCGATACAGGTGCCCCGGAAGAACATGCCGGTCAACGAATCCGGCAAGGGATCCTTCCATCGACCAGCAGTCGGCGTTTGGGTCAATATCGGTTGCGTGGAATGAACGCATGGCCAGCCAGTAACCGACCAAAAGGAAAACAAGGATGGCCGCCCGCGTACGAACTCCGAACGCCATCGCAAAGAGCGCGGCAAACATCCACGCCAGACCGATATGTCCCAGAACCGACGAATAACGCAGGTTGGCAAAATCAAAGCTGACATCGTTGTTGTAAATGATCCCGATCAGAACCAGTAAAAGCGCACGGATAATGATCTTTCGGACAATCTGACAGGTCGTCCGCCCTTTCTCACGCTGCCGCGCCAGAGAAAACGGAAACGCGCACCCCGCGATGAAGAGGAAAGTCGGGAAAATCATATCGTGGTGGGCGACACCGTGCCACGAAACATGATGCATCTGGGAACCGACCCACTGCCAGAATCCGCAGTCGGGCCAGAGCGCCGCCAGTGCCGCAAAGAGTGACGAGCCCCCCATAATGAAGAACATATTCGCGCCGCGGTAGGCGTCGAGCGAAACCAAACGTTTCGGCAAGTCGGGAGCTTGCGGAGAAGATTCAGACATCAAAGCATCCTTTCCTAAAAGAATCCCCCTTTAACGGGAAAGGGGGAAAACGGTTTATAGATCTTACGGAATTTTTATTTCAACCGTCGCGTTTTTGATAGTGCGGCTGACCGGATCGAATGCGCGCAGCTCAACCTGAATGACCTTGATTTCCGCCTCGTACGGAGGAGGATAGTCGGGGAGATCCGCTGCGGTCACGTTCCCGTCGAGCGGAATATCTCCAACGGTAAAGCCGGGACGGCTTGACGCGCCGAAGACACTTTCAGATTCTGAATTCCCTGGCCAAGTTTGAGCGAGAAATTCTTTTTGATAATCCTCGGTCCAAGTGTCGAATACCGCCGGCATGATCGGACGGTAGAAGAGGTTATTCCTAATCAGCTCATGGGTAGCAGGATCACACAAGGGAGGCGGATTAAAGACCGTTCCGATACGGTAATTCCCGCAGGATCGGAAATCCGCCGGATCGGTTACCGGAGCACCCGTAGTCAGATCATCTTCTCCCAAATCAACGAACGACGCACTCACACCGTCCTTGTTGTTCCAGACTTTCACATCAAAACTCAAGACATTCGTTAGGAGAACGTCATTATTATAATTTTTAACTTCGTCTAAACTGGCAAGATTGGCAAGACGAAGTTGTCTTGTTTGTTGCTCACTAAGGTTTCTCATATCTAGATCGACAGGCTTGACAATCTTCGTCAGGTCAATCTGCCCCGAAAACGACACCTGTTGAACCCATGGATTCGGAAACTGCCAATCGTCGATAAAGACATCATCAGGTAGATTAGAGTTATCGAAAGCGACACCGCTATCCGGATTCGGTCCGATGTGCCCAAGTCCTAGACGAAGCGATCCCCCAACCCAGTAGTTGAGAATATCACTAACATGCTGTTCATACGGCTCGGTCAACTGACACCCAAACGGAAAACCTGCGCGGAAATATTCGAGCGGCCAGAAATCCGAATCGGGGAAAGGAGTCCAGAGCGCGCTCTCCTGAAGTGTCGGTAACCGCATCCAATACCAAGCGCCAAACCGCCCGTAGATCCCATCATAAGCCGGATGATCCAGTAATGGGAATTGCTCTGCAACGGAATTAAGATCGACGACCGGTGAGCTCCAATAACCGTATCTGTTCTCCCGATTCGCTAGGTCGGAAACGGTATTCGCAACAACGCGCCCGAGAGAAGGATAGACGGTACTGTCTTTGATATACGAGAGTGTTTTATCGGGATCGAAATGAACCGAAACGTCAAAGAAACGGTAGAAACCAAACCCCGCGCTTGGTAACAGCTGATGGTCAGCAAGCGCCGGGAAATTATACTGAATATACCGGTTCAATGACTGAAGCCTTTTCTCCAGAACTTCATCGGGAATAACCAGAAGGACACGGCGATAAAGAGTCGTTCCGCGAAGGAACCAAATTACTTCGGCATATTCCGCTTCGATCATCTCGATATTATCATCAATCGAAGCATCGTAATCAGAAGTGTACGTTTCCGAGAGTTCCTTAAAACAGCGTCCGCGAAACCATTTTCCCGCAGGAGCCCGAACTGTAAATGAGAGGATATCATCGGTATCGCCAACCGTGTTATCTTCTGACGGTGTACGACGGTCAAAATTACCATAAGTACTGTATGTCCGACTATTCATTGCATGGAAGACACCGTTTTCATCCAGGACGTCCCCAAAGTTTACCGGCGCATTCCCCATCCCTTCGGAATAGGAAAAAAAACCATACTTCGAAGTCGGCGCTTTCAGGTGCGGCACCGTCAGGTTTTCGAGATCCTCGCGCAGACGGTCTTTCGCCGCACGGAGGTTGTTGGTCATCGAAAGAATATCCTGGGTCTGGGTCATAATCGATGTGACCCGTCCGAAAATCGCCGCCAGCGCATACATAAGAATAAGGGTGAGCGTTACGGCGATCATCACCTCGATAAGGGTATAACCCTTCCGCTTTTTACCCGGAAAGAAGTCGACTGTTCCGCGGTGAGATAAAACAGAGGGCTCGATATTGTAAATTTCGGCTTTGACCATATTCTGCTCCGCAATAGCCCCTCCCCTTATCGATTTAACCGCAAACAGCCGTAAAAGTCAATAAGACGGTGCTTTTTTCGGCTAAATCGGACGAGGAGCCGAACAGTTTTAACGCCTGCCATCAAAATAACGCCGGAAGAGACCGGCAGAGAAGAAACGCGCCCCTCCCCCCTTGCGGAAAACCAAAAAAATGGTCTAATAAGGCATGTCAG
>ONWH01000313.1 GCA_900321495.1 uncultured Planctomycetota bacterium | reverse complement strand
CCGGCGGGCGCCGCGGCAAGGGGGGCAGGAAGGGGGGGAGACGCCAGGCCGGCGGTCACCGCCAGGAGCTGGCGTTCTTCCAGCGATTCGAATCTCAGAGCGCGTTTTTTCATGGCGTCGGTTTCCTCTCTTGCAGGCTGAAACGGGAAAGCCCGGCTGTCATTTTCTTATGATTCCCCCTGCGGCGGGGCGGCGGAAAGGCGGACACTTTTTTGTTTTGACGCTCCCGCACGCCCCAATTATAGGCCGGTTGCCCGGGAAGGTAAAGGATCGACGGGTCTTCCCAGGAATCCGCCGCGGATATTCCGGCCGGCCTCTCCGTCCGGACGCGTTTCACTCCAAACGCGCTACTTCGCCCGGCGGCCGGGCCGCGTGAGCCGGATCGAATAGATCTTGATCTCTCCCTTGCGGGGGGGAAGGCCGATCGTAAACGCCTTCATCGCCCCTTTGTACGCATCGTACCGGCTCAGGTCAACGCTCCATGTGCCGCGCGTTCCGTCGGCGGCGATCGGAATCGGCGCCGAGAATCCGGGAAGGACGGGATACTTCTCGGCCCGTTCGGCTTTCGCCTTCTCCTGTTCCGGGTTGAGCGGCCATTTGATGTCGTCGACCATGTCGCGGGGCGAGACGGGGGCGAAATGCGCGGTCAGGTTCGTCTCCTCACCCGGCTCGGCGCCGTCCAGAAGAAGCTCGGCGTCGATTTCGAGGACCGGCGCCTTTTCGGCCTCCCAGAACGTCTCCGGCCCGTCGATCCCTCCCTGGGGAGAATCGTCGAACGAAATGTCAAGGCATCCGTCGATCGGATAGCCGCCGTCTCGGGCCGAACCTTCGTAGATCCAGTTGTGCCGGTCGCCGTCGAAGACCCATTCGGGCATTTCGGAAAGCCCCTTCTTCGCGAGCTTGTAGACGCGCGAACGGATCTCGTCAATCGAACCGACGATGAAATACGCACGGTAGGTCCTGGTGATGTTGTGGTCGAGAATCATCATCGAAAGGGGCGCGATATACCCCGTCTGCCCGTCCTTCGCTCCGCCGATCCCCTTGAGTTCGTCGCCGCCGAAAAAGCCCGCGGTGGTCCGCGTCGATTCCGGCTGATAGACGCCGAGTCCCATCCCGTTCTCATCGACCAGCGCCGACCACCGTTCGGGATTGTAGTAGTTGATCCAGGGCCATCCCTTTCCGTCCCCCTTGTCGATCAGGACGGTCACCGGCTTTTTCTTAAACGGCTCGTCCCCCATATAGGTCACGAGCTTGTACCACGGCCCGTTTGTGTAAATCGCGGGAATCTCCTGCCGCATTGCCGGGTACTGGTTGGTGTCGCTCCGCGCGTTCTTGATCGTCGCGTCGAGGACGAAGCCGTTCGGCATGAGCGAGTAGACGCATTCGAAGACGCATTCGGCGGGAAGGTTCTGGTTCGGCCAGAGCATCGGAACCGTCCGGACCGCCATCTTGTTCTTCCCGATCTCCTTGAAGGCGGTCACCTTCGACCGGAAATTGCCGCAGTCCCCCGACTGGATCGGGTTCCACCCCAGGTTCCGCCACGCCTCGTGCGGCTGCTCGCCGTTCGGCCCGATATACGGGACCGGGCCGCTGTAATACGAAAGCTGGATCTGCCGGCCCCAGTCGGAGCTGTTGATCATGTTTTCGCCGCCGTTGGCCTCGTCGGAAAGCCAGGTCACCGCCCCGCCGATCGAAAGATCGATGCCCAGGGTGACGCGGTCATTCTTCAGATAGCGCATCGGCTCATCGCCGTAATCGTACGCCGCCGGCTCGGCGGCGGAAAGGAGTGCGGCCGACAGGAGAACCGCCGCCGCGCATCCGGCGGTAACCGGGCGCGAAAGAATGCCGAAGAGCGCCGAAAATCTTTTCATCACGAAACCTCAAATTTCTTTCAATACGTGGTTTTCTTTCGGTCATTCGCCGTCGGCGGCGCGCGGTTTCCCCCTGGCGACCCGGTTCCAGACCGCCAGCAAAACAAAGGCCGTCAGCGCCGCCACCGCGGTCAGGACCGCTGCCAGTGTCCACTCTTTGTAGATCCAGCAGCCGACCGCGAAGAGAGACGAATAGATGCAGACGCACCCGACCACCGAACAGAGGATCCCCAGCGGGACCGACCAGGACGGCTCTTCAAGTTCGGCGCGGTCCACCCCGTCGGCGACTGCGGCGTCCACGACACGCTTCCATCCCGGCCCTCCCGCTTTCGTCCGCCGAAGGAAGTCGACCAGAATCTTCTGATCGGTCGGGCGGGTCAGGTAGGTGACCAGAAGCCAGCCGACCGTCGTGACGGCAATCGTGATCAGCAGAACCGTGCCGTCCGAGAATTTCAGATGGTCGGGGCAGACCGCCTGCCCGTCCGGCCCCTCGGCCCCGAACAGGGCGGTGCAGACCGGAATGTGGAAGAAACGGAAATAGACCGCCGTCGGGAGCGCCAGGCACATCGCGGCAATCTCGCTGGCCGCGTTGATCCGCCACCAGAACCAGCGGATCAGGAAGAGGAGCCCCGTTCCCGCGCCGATTTCGAGAATGATGTTGAAGTTGTCCTTGGCGCTCTGCAGACGGAACGCCAGAAGGCAGGCGAGGATCATCAGAATCACCGTCCAGAGCCGCCCCTGAAAGACAAGCTGCTTTTCGCTCGCCTTCGGGTTGATGAACCGGTGATAGAAGTCGTTGACCATGTACGACGAGCCCAGGTTCAGGAGCGTCGCCACGGTCGACATGAACGCCGCGAAAAGGGACGCCAGCACAATCCCGAAAAGCCCAGCCGGCAGAAGCTTGAGCATCGCCGGATACGCCATGTCGTCACGGATCATATGTTCCGGCAGATTCGGAAACGCCTCGCGCAGTGAAGCCAGGTCGGGATAGATCACGATCGAGGCGAGCGCCACCAGGATCCACGGCCAGGGACGGACGGCGTAATGGCAGAAGTTGAAAAAGAGGGTCGCGCCGATCGCGTGCGACTCGTTCTTGGCGGCGAACATCCGCTGCGCGCCGAACGAACCGCCCCCCGGTTCCGCCCCCGGATACCAGACACTCCACCACTGCACCGCGAGGGGAATCACCAGCAGCGCAATCACCGCGTCGGTATCGGTGAAGTTCGGCAGGACCGAAGTCATCTTCATCACCTCCTCGTGCGCCAGAAGGCCCGAAAGTCCGCCGACCTCGGGGAGCCCGAGCAGATAGACCGCCGCGCCGATCGCCCCCCCCATCGCGATGATGAAAAGAATGAAGTCGGCCCAGATCACCGCCGACAGTCCGCCGACCGCCGAAAAGAGAACCGTCACGCCGCACGAAAAGACGACCGCCGTCGCCGGGTCGATTCCGAGCATGGTGTTCAGAATCTTGATGATCGCCAGAATCACGTTCGCCATCACGACGGTGTTGACGATCAGCCCCAGATAGACAGTACGGAACCCGCGGAGAAACGACGCCGACTTCCCGCCGTAACGGACTTCGTAAAACTCGATATCGGTCATCACGCCGAGGCGCCGCCAGAGCTTGGCGTAGATGAAGACCGTCGTCATTCCGGTCAGGAGGAACGCCCACCAGCTCCAGTTCGCCGAAATTCCCCTGGTCCGAACCAGCTCGGTTACGAAGTTGGGAGTGTCGGCGGCGAACGTGGTCGCCACCAGCGAAAAGCCGAGGAGCCACCACGACATCGACTGTCCGCTGAGGAAATACTCCT
>ONWH01000316.1 GCA_900321495.1 uncultured Planctomycetota bacterium | reverse complement strand
TGTCCGGACGGAGCGTCAGGCGGGTATTTCGGCCTTGATCTTCCGGGCGAGTTCGCGGCCGAGTTCGCCGGCGGGATTCTCGTCGTCGATCTGGTCGGCAACGGGATATTTGAGGTTTTCGGTCGGCACCATGTAGGTCGTCTGCGACGGGAAGGCGAACGAAACGCCGAGCTGTTCGGCCAGACGGACGATGTCGAGGATCAGCGCCTGGCGCGCGCGGAGCTCCTCGTGAACATTCGAGACGACGAAGAAGCAGATCATCTGAATGTCGATCGACGAGGCGCCGAAATCGTTGACGCTGACGCGGATATCGTCTTTGCGGGTCACCGGATGCTGCTCGATCAGCTGGCGCACCCCGGCGACGAACGCCTCGAAGAGGGGAACCGGCGTGTCGTATTGCAGGCCGAGGGTCGTCTTGAAACGGCGCGACTGGCGGCGCCCCATGTTGTCGACCACGTCGGTGGCGAGCTGGCCGTTCGGGATGACGACGTAGGAGTCGTAGAAGGTTTTGATCGAGGTCGACCGGAGCCCGATCCGGTCGACGACCCCTTCGATGTTCCCGACGATGATGTAGTCGCCGACGGTGAACGGCTGGTCGAGGAGGATCGTCATGCTTCCGAAGAAGTTGGAGATTGTCTGCTGCGCGGCCAGAGCGACCGCGACGCCGCCGATCCCCATCCCGGAGAGGATGCCGAGCGCCGAAATGCCGAAGATCTGGACGATGGCGACGACCGCCGAACAGATGACGAGGAATTTCAGGACGCCGGACGACAGGTCGACCAGAACGCTTTTAACCTTGTTGACCGAAGTGTTCAGCCGGTGCTGGAGCCAGTAGCGGAAGATGTCGACCATGCGCATGAGCATGAGCATGAGCATGATCACGCAGAGCGGATGGAGAATTACAAACGCGACGTGGAGGATCTTGGGATAGATCGACATGCTCACCAGGCCGCCGAACCAGATCCACGCCATTCCGAGATATGCCAGCGGGCGGAGCGCCCATTTGAACTTGTCGGAGTAGTCGTGCTTGTCCTTGCCGCGGATACGCGAACAGACCAGGATGATCCACGAGATCACGATCGGGATGATCTTGGCGACCAGCAGGCCGAGCAGAAAGACGATTCCGAAGATGACCCATTGCAGAACGAGGATTCCGGCGAACCGGTAGAAGAAAAAGTCGGGGAGTTTGCCGAAAAACGTGTCGTTGAAAATGACCGGCTTTTTGTCCTTGATTTCATCGTAAAGGATGGGGATGTCGGCGACCGACGAGGGGCCGAAGAGCCAGGTGCCGTCTTCGGCGCGGACCAGTTTGATGGCCTTGAAGTTGTGGTCGGGCCAGAGATCGCACTCGTTGCCCTGAACCTTTTCGGGGATTCCGTCGAGACTGAAATTGTCGAGCCGGATCAGGACCGCCGCCAGCTGGTGGGCGTATACCTGCCGGTCGGAACGGCCCAGTTCGGGCATCTGCGAGAAGTCCATGCACCGGATCGCGTCGGGGTAGTTGCTCCGGCTGCAGGAACGGAGGAAGAAGCGGACCGTCTGCTGGGGGCCGGAGAGCTGTTTGAGAACGGTGATCTCGTGCGCGTCGACCTCTTTCGGGGACGCCTGGGCTTCGGGTGCGGCCTCATCCTTGGCCGATTCCGGTGTTCCCGGAACCGCCTGCGCCACCTTGGTGACGCTCACCTCGGCGGGGATGAAGACCCCTTTTGACTGCATCTCTTCGGGTATCTGACTGCTGTCGGCGACGACGGAGGGGGCCGTGCCGTCCGGCGCCGGGTCGGTCAGTGCCGGTTCCGGCGTGAGGGCCTGCTGCGCGGCGCTGTGGGGGACCGGCAGCTGAACCGGTTTTGCGGCGGTATTCTGCGCTTCGGCGGCGGCGGTAACGATCGCGGCGGCGATCACCGTAAAGAAAAGAATCGGGCTGAGTCCGAACTGTTTTAACAATCGATCCATCGATTTCTGCTCCTGCAGTGGTAATAAAGACGCATGCTCTGCGGGTGCGCGAAATCCGTTCGGCACCCGTGCGGAGCTGTTTTGCGGGGGGATTATAGAGAAAAACGGTTCCGGTGGGAATGTTAATATTTTGCTTTTTCCCGCCGCGCGGGCGGGAGGCTGAAATCACCCGATTCGGGAATCTCCGTTAGACTGGGGGGGAGAGGCGCGCCTTTCGGCGGAAAGAGCGGGGACCGCGCGGCCGGTCAATTTGACGGTTATGCCGGTTTTGAACGGAGCCGGAACCGGGGGCCGTTCGATTCACCCCCTTATTTATGACCGCGCGAATCGGCTCCGAACGATAAAAAGATGACGGTGCGCGCTCTTCGCGTCCATGGCGGAAGCGCCTTCGGGAGAGTTATTGGCTTTCGATTCGGCATTTGTTCCCTGACAGGAGTAACGAGCAATGAGGAATGTCTTTGGAAACCGGAATAAGAACGATCAACCCCGCCGCGGCGGTTCTCTTCAAAGAAAGCGTTTCTCGCTGGAATCCCTTGAAGACCGGCTCCTCCTGACCGCCGTCCCGAACAACTGGGGGCTTCTCGCCGAAGAGAGCGCCGCGGTCGGCCTTTCGGGTCAGGCGCAGATCGGGTTCGACGTCCGGGTCGCCGATGGGGGCCGCGCGGTGGTCGGCCTGCTGGTCTCGGCGGATTCGCAGGGGGGCGCCGATCCGGGGATGATCCGGGTTAAGGACGCGTCGTCGGGCATCGACGTCACGGGCGATGTTCTGATCAGGTCCTGCCCCGACTACACGCCCGAATCCGGGCTTTTCCTTCTCGATATTCCGGACGGGGAATACGAACTGACCCTCACTTCCGGTTCCGCCTCCGCGGGGGAGATTACCTGCACCGCCTTTCTGCCGGGCGACCTGAACGGGGACGGCCTGATCAACTATTCGGAATACAAGATGGGGACGGTCTACTCGACGGCGTGGAGCCTCTGCCAGTCGGGGGTTCCCTCTCTGGGAGTGATCGAATATTACCTGGAAAAATACAACATTGACCTGACCGATATCTGCAGCGTCTACAACAGCCGCTACGACGTGAATATGGACGGCGTGGTGGACCGTCTGGATGTCGGCATCTTTCAGGGCGGTTATGACGCGGACGTGTCGGTCTCCTTTTTCGACCTGATTCATCTTGTCCCGAATGACCGCGGGCTGACGGCGCCGGAAGGGGGGATCGGCGCTTCGGCGCCCGAGACCGCGCTGGCTCCGGATTCGTTTACCGCCGACGTCCTGGGAACCTTCTACACGTCGACCGGGTACGACGTGACCCGTTTCGAGCAGACCGGCGGCGTGATCTCCACGGGAGAGGCGTGGGAGCGTGACTGCTCGGGCCTGATCGCGCTGGCCGAAGACGGCCGGTTCGTCTTCGACGCGACGCCGGATATCTTCGATTTCCTGGCTCCCGGCGAGACGCTCACGCTCACCTTTGACTATTTCCTCGACAACGCGTCGTTCGACGGGCTCGACATTCTGTTCCAGAACCTTTACGGCGGTACGGTCACCGTGACGGTCGCCGGCGTGAACGGCGCGCCGCGCGGCGCGTCGGACTACGCGGCGTCCTATGATCTGGCCGCCGCCGAGCTGATCCCGCCGGTCAACGTGTTAAACGGCATCACCGACCCCGAAGGGGAAAGTGTGACCGCGTCCCTTTCCGGCGTGCGGCTCGGGGAGAACCCGTACCTGGATCCGGAGACCGCCGATTTCGGCGGCGCGTTCCGAATCTCGCCCCAGGGGGATTTCTCGGTGGACGGCGGTCTCCTTTCGGAGCTCCTTGAAGCGGTTCCGGGCGGGGAGCAGGTCGTCTTTACGATCGGCTATCTGGCGACCGACCCGCACGGCGCTTCGGCCGGCGGGGAGATCGCGCTGACCGTGACCGGTGTGAACGACGCGCCGCGCGGCGCGCGGAACTACGCCGCGTCCTATGATCTGGCCGACGGCACGCTTTCGCCGCGCGTCGTTCTTCTCGACGGGGTCACCGATCCGGACGGCGATCCGCTGACCGCCGTGCTGACCGGCGCGGCGCTGGCGCCGAACGGTTACGGGATTCCGACCGACCTCGATTACGCCTCGTGTTTCTCAGTGACCTCCGGCGGGGCGCTTGCGGTCAACCGCGCGGCGCTCGGACGCGCTTTGCAGGCGGTTCCCGCCGGCGGGACGGCCGTCTTTACGATCTCCTACTCGGCCGCGGATCCGGACGGCGCTTCGACCGATGGCGAGGTGACGCTCACCGTGACCGGTGTGAACGACGCGCCGCGCGGCGCAGGGGACTACGCGGCGGCGCTCGACCTGACGAAGGGCACGCTTTCGCCGGCGGTCAATCTTCTCGGCGGCGTGACCGATCCCGACGACGCCGTTCTGACCGCCGCAATCGAGTCGGCGGCGCTGACGGCGAACCCGTACGGCATCCCGGCCGGCGCCGATTACTCGGCCTGTTTCACCGTGGACGAAAACGGCGTTTTCGGAGCCGACCGCGACGCGCTGGCCGGGCTCCTGACGGCGGTTCCCGCGGGCGGAACGGTCGTCTTTGAAATCGGCTATTCGGTTTCGGATCCTTCCGGCGCCGCCGATTACGGCACGGTCGTGCTGACCGTCGCCGGCCGGAACGAAGCGCCGCGCGGCGCCGAAAACCGCGAGACCTCCTATGACCTGCGCACCGGCACCCTCGGCCCGGCGGTGAACGTCCTGGCGTCGGTGACCGATCCCGACGGGGACGCTCTGACCGCGTCGGTCGCCGCCGCCCGCGCCGAGGCGAATCCCTACATCTCCTACGAAACCGAGCTTGCGGAGTATTTCGGGTTCGACGCCGAGGGGAACCTCACCGTCGACGGCGCGGCGTTTGCCGCCATGTTCGCGGCGCTTCCGGCCGGTGAGGCGGTCACGGTCAGCGTCGCCTACACGGTGAGCGACCCGAGCGGCGCGGCCGACATCGCCGTGATCCGCGTTTCCTTCCGCGGCGACCACGACGCCCCCGAATTTACGGGCGAAATCGCCGACGTGACCGGGGAATACGGCGGTTCCGTCTCGATCGACCTGGCGGACTACTTTACCGGGCCGGTCAGCGGCTACACGCTCGATCTGGCCGGGGACTCGGCCATCCTGGGCGGCTGGTCGGTCGAGGGCTCGGTTCTGAAGTTCGATTTCATTCAAAGCGGCGGCTACGGTTCCCGGCTCGATCTTTCCGATCTCGCGGCCACCGTCACCGCGCGCGACGCGTTCGGCGCCGAAGCGGTGAGCAACACGTTCGCCGTTTCGCTCGAAGGGGCTCAGACGCTCACCCTCTCGCTGGCGTGCGTGACCGAGGAGTTCGGCGGCGCCGACGTGAAGACGCTCCGAACCGGCGCGGGGAACTTCGGCACGTTCTATTACACGGGCAAAGACGACGTGCCGCAGACCGACTACGCGGCGATCGCGTCGGCCGACACCTACTATCTGGAGCTCTGGGTGAGCGACACGTCGGCGCTGCTGACCGGCCGGAACCAGTTCTTCTACTCGATTCAGGCGCAGCTCAACTACGAGCTTGGCGGTCAGGGGATCACCGGACTCGACATCGAAGACGTCTATGCCGGGAAATACGCGCTGTCGAATTACGGCTATTACGACGAGGGCGGGACACTGCTGAAAGACATTCAGGTGACCTGGCTCTTCTCGGAAGAGAAGGACTGGAGCCTTCTCGAGCCGGTCACAAACGGCGAAAACGCGTTCCTCCTGGCGCGCTTTACCGTGACCGCCTCCACGCCCGGCGCCATCGCGCTGAGCGGCGTGACCGATCCGGTCTCGCCGCTGGTCGAGGGGTATTACTGCGTCCGGACGGGCGAGACGGCGCCGGTCGACGACTCGCAGATCAAGACGGTCAACGTCGAGACGGCGGGCAGTTCGGCGGTCCGCGGCGCGGCGCCCGCCGAATACGTCGCCGACGGCGGCGTCTATCTGCGGACCGTGACCGAAAAGACCGCGACCGACGGGGCGGGCCGCGCCGCGGAGATCGGGGTGAACGCCGATTTCATTCACGAGTGGCAGACGCACTATACCGAGATCTGGGTGAAGGGGTCCGCGCGGGACGCGGTCAGCGCCGTTTCGGTCGGTCTGACGTCCGGCCCGGCCTGCTTCGACATGGCGG
Organism: uncultured Planctomycetota bacterium; assembly: GCA_900321495.1. GTDB lineage: Bacteria > Planctomycetota > Planctomycetia > Pirellulales > Thermoguttaceae > RUG695. The sequence continues at coordinate 4,703 of ONWH01000316.1, read as the reverse complement.
AAATTGAGTTCGGCGCGGCGTTCACCGGCGGGACGTACACACTCGACGCCGCGGCCGGCGAGCTGGCCGTTTCGGCGTCCGCCGCCGGCGGCGCGCTCGGCGCCGACGGGTATTACCTCCTGGCGCGCGTGAAATACACACCTTCCGAAACCGGCCTGGAATGGAACGCGTCGCCGGCGCCCGGCCGACTGACGCGGAGCGTCGTCGCGGCGAGCCTGACGACCGCCGCCGGCACGCGCGCCGCGTATGCCGGCAACGCCGCGGCGTCCGACCTGTGGGCGAACCCCTACGACGTCAACGACGACGGCGAGGTGAACGTCGTCGATTTCGTGGCGTTCGTCAGCCGGTACGGAGCCGATTCGGCCGACGGCCATGCCGGCGTTTCGTTCGACTTCAACCGGGACGGCACGGTCGATCTGCGCGACTTCACCGCGTTTTCGAACGTCTACGGGGTGACCCGGCGCGACGTGGCGGAGGGGACCGCGCAGCTCGCCTTCCCGGAATCGTTCACGCGCCGCTATCTCGGCTCGACTCTCGACGCCGACAATGCCGAACTGGTCGGCGTGATCTGCGACGCCGCCGTCTCGGCGTGGAACGGGGCGCTCGGCACGGAAAGCGCGCCCGACGTCCTCTTCGTCGTCCGCGATCTCCCCGACGGGCAGCTTGCCGCCGCCCAGGCGTCGGAGACCGATCCGGCGACGGGGCAGGTGACCCGCGGCATCGTCTATCTGGACGACGACGCCGCCGGAGCGAAATGGTCGGCGCAGCTGACTCCGCCCGCCGCCGGCTCGTCCCGGTACGACCTCTACACGGTGATCCTGCACGAACTGGGGCACCTTTACGGGTACGACGCCGAAAACAGCGCGTTCGTCTCGGTCGCCGGCACGTTCGACTGGGTGACCGCGGAGGGCCATTCGGCCGACGCGGCGGACCTGATGTATCCGTTCATCGAGCCCGGCGTGCGGAAAGGGATCACGGTTCAGGACGCGGCGGTCGTGACCGCGGTCCGCAGCGCCCTCCCGGCCGAAGTTTCGGACGGCGCGGCAGGGCGGCGCGAGGCCCTCTTTGCCCAGCCTGACGCCTTGGCGGCGGTATGGTCGCTCGATTTCGCCGAAGAGGTCGCCGGCGCCCTCGCCGCCGGGATTGCCGAAAATCCCCTTTCACCCCTCTGGGACGATGGTCTCGGCGGGGATCTGTGATAGAATAAAGTCTGTCCACCCCGTGAGACGCGCGTCGGTGCGTCTCGTTCTCCGCGGCGGCGCCCGGTTCATCCTGAAACCCGGGCGCCGTCTTATCGATATGTGAATCACTGCCAAGCGAAAGGCGCCGTATGTCGTTCCCGCTGAAAAACCGAAACTCTCTTTTTTCCCGCCGCACCCTGAACGCCGAGCCGCTTGAAGACCGCCTTCTGCTGACCGCGTCGGCCTGGGGCGGGTTCGATCCGGTCCCCGATATCAACGTCTATGACGTGGAATCCTCGCTGATCGACATCGATTTCGGCGGGGATACCGATTTCGATCAGGTCGCCGCCGCAGACATGAACGGGGACGGGATCAACGACGTCGTTACGCTTGGCGGCTCGGAAGCGGCCCCGGTCATTTCGGTCTATCTGGGAACCGGCGGCGGCGCCTACGCCCCGGCGCGTACGTTTGAGCTTCCCGCCGCGGCCGGCGGCGGCGCGACGGGCCTTCTGGCCGACGTTACGGGGGACGGCGTTTTGGAGTATGTCGCGGCGTCGCAGAACATGTCGGGCGGAACCTCGCTGGATATTTCGGTTTACCGCTACGGTTCCGGCGGGTGGACCTCCGCCGGGACATCGGCGATTTCCCTTTCCGTCTACGGGAACTACTCGGTCTACGCGGTCACGTCGATCCGCCTGGCGGCGGTCGGCTCCGATCTGGCGGTTCAGCTTGAAAACAGTTACGCGTTCGACTCTTCCGGCGGGGTCCATTCGATTGACGGGCTGGCCGTCGCGGCGGGGAACGGGCAGGGGACATTTTCCGCGGCGAGGCTCGTCCCCGCGTTTACGGGCCGGGCCGTCGGCTCGCTTTCGATCGGCGGGACCGATTATCTCGTCTCGCTCAACAGCGAGGCCCGCGCGTTCGGCCTGTGGTATTACAACAGCGCCAAGTCGGCGTGGTCGAGCGCCGGTTCGGTCGGCTACGCGGCGGAGCTCGGCAACGTCGCCGTGACGGCCTCCGCCGGTTCGGGCTCCGATCTCATGCTGACCGGCACGCTGAGCGGCGGGACGATCGTTTCGCATCTGGCGCTCGGTATCGGCGAAGACGGGAAGGTTTTCCTGGCCGGCTCGCAGACGTACACGCTCGACAATCTCTATTCGGCGCCGGTCTGCCTTGCCGCCGGCGACCTGAACGGCGACGGGTACGGCGATCTGCTGGTGAGCGATCCGAACCGGTACACGGTCCTGTTCGGGCAGGCGGACGGCAGCTACACAGTGACACCGACGACCGTGGCGCAGACCGATTACCTGACGACGGTTCTGCTCAATCCCGACGGGGACGGCCGAATCGAGATCCTCGCCGTCGGCGGGATCGGCGTCTGGAAGATCCTTCTCGACGCGCCGGATGCCGATCCGGTCTCTCACGGGTATTTCGACGTTCCCGTCTCGGCGGCGGTGACCGGCGATTTCGACGGCGACGGGTCGATCGACATCGCCGTGATCGAGTCGGAAGGGTCCCGTGTGGCGGTCTACTGCGAGCAGGACGGCGTCTATGCGAAAACCCTCACCGTTGAGGCGCCGACCCGGACCGCCGGCGGCGCGACGGTGACCGCCTCGGCCGCGGGGCTGGCCGCCGGTACTTTCACGCAGTCGGCGCACGGCCAGATTCTAATCCGCTATACATGGGAGACCGGTGACGGCGACACGTTCGCCGTCTACGACACCGTTCAGGGCCGGACGGCCGCGACGCTCGATCTGCTCGAGGGTGAAACGGCGGCGGCTTTCGCCGCCGGCCACATCACCTCGGCCCTCTACGACGATCTGGTCGCCGTCGTTTCGAACGGCGGCACCGTCTCGGCGGTGCAGTGGGGGAACGGGTCGGGGAGACTGACCCGCAAGACGGGGATCGAGCTCGGTTCCGACGCGGAACTCGCCGTCTCGGCGGTTTCGATTGCCGACCTGGACGGCCGCGGCCGCGGCGATATCGCGTTTCTCGACGGGGGCGCCGGAGCCGGCGCGCGGCTCGGCTGGCTGACGAGCACTTCCGCGACCTTTTCGCGTTCGGGGCTCGGCTGGGGCGGACGCGTCGCGGCGGAGGGGGTCTTCTCGGGGCTCCTTCTGGCTGATATCACGGGGGACGGCGCCGTCGACGCGGTAACGACCCGCACGGTCGCCGGCGGCGGCGCGGAGCTGTCGACGATCTATCTCGCCGAGGGGGGCTCGGGGACCGCCGCGCCCTTCGGGCCGCTGACCGCGTACCCGCTCGGCGGACAGTTCGCTTCGGGGATCCCGTTCGACGGCGGCTCGCTCGCCGGACCCTCTCTTCTGGCCTGCACCGATTCGATCACCGAACTGGGGGATCTGGTTCTGGCGAAAGGGCGGACGGCGGCGGCGGTCTATTCCCTCGAAGGGGGAACGGGGGACGAGGCGTTCCTCTATCTGGCGCACGCTTCCTCGTCGGCTCTGCCGACCTCGATTCTGACCGACCCGACGTCGCTGGGACCCGACTACTACACCTGGGTCGACGAGTGGAGCTCCTTCTACGTCGAAATCTGGGGCTGCGCGAACGGGAGCGAGATTAACCGGTTCAAGACGTCCCTGTCGTTCAATACGGACTGTTTCACTGCGGTGTCGGCCGAGTCGGGCCGCGGCTATACGGCGCAGATCAGCGTGGCCGACGGCGTCTGCACGGTGACCGGTTCCGCCGAGATTCCGGCGGCGCCCGCGGCCGGCCGCTACGCGCTTCTGGCGCGCGTCCTTTTCACCGCGACGCCGACCGGCGGCGTGGCGATTCCCGACGACGGCCATTTCGCCCCGTCCAACGCGGGGTTCACCGTCGCTGACGAGTCGATCAACGGGTCGGCCGGCTGTTCGGGCAGCGACGCGTCGGCGCTGACCGGTCTGAACGTCTTTTCGGTCCGGTTCGACAGTAACGACGACGGGAGTGTCGACGTCGCCGACTTCACCCTTTTCGCGAACAATTACGGGCTCGGCACCGCCTCGAAACCGTTCAAGAACCCGAAGGCCGAAACGTTCAACGTGGTGCAGGGGGGCGGCCTGAACGTGCAGGATTTCACCTTCTTCGCGAACACCTACGGCCAGACCCGCGCGAAGGTCGCCGCCGACCGCTTCTATGACATTCTGGGAATCGATCCGAACGAGTGGCTCGCCGCGCCGGCGCTCCTGCCGGCCGAGGCGGCCGCGTCCGGGCGGGACGCGCCCCCTGCGGGCGATACCGCGCTGATCCTTCTGGCGGCCGACGATCAGGAGGAATACGAGTGGTACGACTTCGACCGCTCCTGACGGAAAAAAGCCCGGCGTAAAGCCGGGCTTTTTTTTCGGGGTTCGGGGCCCCGGCTGCGCACGCGCGGCAAGCGAGACGGCGCAAACGACCCCGGCACGCGTACGGGGGAGATAATCGCCAACCCGGGCTCCGGGTCAGCCTTCGCACGCGCCGTCCAGCGAGACGGCGCAAACGGCCTCGGCACGCGTACGGGGGGAGTTAATCGGTCCCCCCTACTAG
>ONWH01000318.1 GCA_900321495.1 uncultured Planctomycetota bacterium | reverse complement strand
GAGGAGGAACTCGTAGAGGAATTCATAGAAGAAGATTCTGTTAAAGAGATATCGGACGTGCAATCCGGGGAAACGCCGGAAGAATCCGAACCGGCAGAGGAAGAACATTCCCGCTGCGTCCTGATGCTTTTCCCATTCACATCCTCCTACGCGGAGCATGTGTATGTCTCAAACGCAGTCTCGAAGCACATAGCGGAGCTGGATGGTTCCTACATCGTAATGCAGAAGGAATTCGATATACTGAATGACTCACGGGAGGAAGTCCAACGCCGGTTTGAAAGCCTGAAGCCGCTGTTCGACAGCGGCGACGTGGCGGCCGTGATCGGCATCGGACAGGAACTTCTGCCTCTGCTGAACAAAAATATCGGCCTGATCCCGGAAAAAACGGCCCTGCTGCTTTTCACTGAACGGATGCCGATGGATACCGAATTCGCGAAACGCGAGAATATCGGCGGCGTATTCCTGGACAATCCCGTGGAGAAATCGATAGACCTGATCTTCCAGGTCTTCCCCAAAACAAAACGTATCATTCCGCTCGCCGGACACACGGAAACAGGGGAACGTTTCATCGCCGGCGTCAAAGAGGCTCTGAGCGAATCGCATCCTGAAACGGACTGCATGATCATCGACAACAGCAAAGTGGATACGCCCGAAATGATCCGGCGCGTCACCCAAAGCGGCAAGGATTCCGTGGTCCTGTTCCACTCGTGGTACGGCCTTAACGCCGTGAATCTGGCGTCCCTGTCGTTCTTCCTGCAGCGCCTTTGCCTCAATCCGGACGTTCCGGTTTTCACAGTCCATGATTCGATGTTCGCGTTTCACGTCGCCGGCGGTACCGTATGCCAGTCCACGACGGCGGTCGCCAAGCTGATCAAACTGCTTGACCTCTGCGTAGTGGACGGAGAATCCGCGGATGACCAGTGGGAAACAATCGAAGCAAAGAAGATCATCACCGCCAGCAGTTTCCAGCGGTTCGGCATCAGCCGTCACGCCAACGCGGAGAATTTGATGATCAGCATGGATAACCAATCGATGTTCCGCCGGGAAAATGCCCGCGCACTGGTCGCCGTAACCTTCTCGGTTGTCCTGGTCATGGCGCTTCTCTGCTACATCGCAGTATGGGATCACTACCGGCGCCGTCTGCTGAAACTTCTCCGAGCCATATTCAAACAGATTCCGAGCCGCATCGTCATCGGAAGCCGCAACGGCCTCGCACATTTCATCCACGTAGGCAAGTTCGGCGAAGACAGCGGCCTTGTGCGATTCCCCGTGAACGAGCTCCCGGAATATACGGACGAGACGTTCCGTCATGCATGGGAGGAGGTCTTCGCCACCGGCGAGACGCAGAAATTCCAAATGGCTACGGGCAGCCGGCACCGCTCCGTGGAAATGGCGATTTTCGAGAACAAGGAGATCTTCGGACGCGACACGGCATTCTGGATCTCGCACGACATCGAGGATCTTCTGCAGGCGCAGAACGAACTGAAAGCCGGACTCGCCAACCAGGAAAAAATGAACGATCTTTTCGCCGCCTCCCTGAAAATGCTCTCCGCCGACGCCACTGCCGTCGACATGACAAACGATGTGCTGTTGTTCATCGTCCGCAGCGTGAAGGAGCATCTGAAGGCGGATTTCTGCTGCATCATGCGATACAATTATGAGGCCATGGGCATGGAGCTTTTCGTCAGCGAAGCATCCGACAGCATAACGGTCGACGACGACAGGAAGTTCATCCCGTTCCCGGCGCAGAAAGACGACAAGCTGATGTCCAAGCTGGAAAACCACATACCGGTGGTGATCAACGATTTCTCCGCCTCGCTTTTCACGAAGCCGGATTCCGCCGAACAGGCAGCAAGCAAACGCCCGAAAAAAGTCAGCATGTGCTTCTCGCCGATCTTTATCGACGGCAAACTCTGGGGACATATCGCATCCGTCCACCAGAAGGCGAAATACGAGTTCTCCGACCTCTATCTGCAATTCCTCCAGGGTACGGCGCACGTCG
>ONWH01000320.1 GCA_900321495.1 uncultured Planctomycetota bacterium | reverse complement strand
TGAAAGCCGTGTCAGCCAGATGCACAGCAGTATCGTCAATCGTCTACAGCAGCAGCTGAAAAAACGCCGTCCTGAATTCATCTAGCGGAAGATTTTATCCACCGGATTCATGTCAGCTCGAAAATTTTGCTCGAATGGCTTCTGAATCCTTTTTTTCCCATACTGTACAGCGCGTCCCATAAAAGGCCGCGCTGTTTTTCGTTCCGGCATAAACGGGATATCTTTATCTTCTGCAGAGAATCATGTATGATGTAGTCCGTGCACTGAAACTCCCGGCCCGATAAATACCTTTTTGGGATATTTATGTTTTCACCCGACGTTCCGAACAACCGCCAGCACGATCTGTTCGATCAGACTGTTGTACCAGAATTCGGCAAAGAATTGCGCGTCTACTCGTCAAGCGAGATTATCGATGAGATTCATCTTTCGATGGTCGACGGGGTCGGTCCGGCAATAACAAGGCGTCTTTTGGCCTGTTTCGGTTCGATCCGAGCCATCTTCGACGCCTCCCCGAAAGATCTCCGAGCGGTCGAGGGAGTTGGGCCGAAACTGGCGGACCACTTGGCCCATGCCCGTGAGGAATACCATCCGGACCGACTTATCGAACTCTGCGAAAAAGAGAACTATAAAATCCTCATCCCGCAAGATATTCGTTATCCGGCTCTCCTCCGGACCATTCCTGACCCTCCGGCTGTTCTCTACCTCAACGGAGAACTTCTACCCCGTGATAACATGGCATTGGCGGTGGTCGGTACCCGCGGGATGACCTACTACGGGCGGAAGCAGACCGAGAAATTGACAGAAGGGCTTGTCCGAGCCGGTTTCACCGTGGTCAGCGGGATGGCACGCGGCATCGACGGAACGGCACACCGGACCGCACTGGAACGCGGAGGGCGTACGATAGCCGTTCTGGGAAGCGGGTTTTTAAATATCTTTCCTCCTGAACACAAGGATCTCTATCGGCAAATCGCCGAACATGGCGCAGTTCTCAGCGAATTCCCGCCGTATCAGGTTAGTCTGCCGGGGCACTTCCCCCAGCGGAACCGTATCGTCAGCGGAATGTCACTAGGAGTTCTGGTTGTCGAATCGCCTCTCAGGAGCGGCTCGCTCATTACGGCACGGATGGCCCTGGAACAGGACCGTGAAGTCTTTGCCGTGCCCGGCCCAGTCGATTCCGCTCATTCACGCGGTTGCAACCGGCTGATTCGCGAGGGAGCTCATCTGGTCGAATCGATCGACAATATCCTCGACGAACTCGGTCCTCTTCCCTTCCCTGCCGCACAGTCAGAAGAAGAAACCGCGCCAATCAGGCACCCTGCGGAATCACGTCTCAACGAACGGGAAAAGAAGGTTCTCTCACTTGTCGAAACAACACCGAAACCAATCGACACGATCATTTCCGCCTCAGGGCTGAATCCCGGGCAGGTACTTGCCGTTTTGAGCGTGTTGGAATCTCGTCAGCTGATTGTGCGCGAAGGGGGAAACCGTGTCCGCCGATCATAGAATCACCCCCTCTCCGGAAGAACACGCGCGGCAGATGGCCTACTGGAACCATGCTGCGGAAACAAAGGAGTTTACCACAAATCTCAGAACGGACGAGTTCTTGAAATATGTTTCCAGGGAAGATTTTATTGTCGACGTCGGTTGCGGCTACGGCAGGATACTCGGAGAGCTCCGACGTCTTGGATACAGAAAGCTTGTCGGTTTTGATCCCGCGGAAGGGATGATCCGCCGCGGAAAAAATGAACATCCCGGTGTCGATTTGCGTATGATGAACGGGGATTCTCTCGACCTTGACGACGGAGTCGCCGATGCGGTTCTGCTGATGGGTGTTCTGACCTGTATCGCCTCTGACGCGGTTCAGAACCGGCTGCTCGACGAGATTTTCCGCATTCTGAAACCTGGGGGGATATTGTACGTCAACGACTTTCTGCTGAACCAAGATGAACGAAACCTCAGACGTTATGAGAAATACAAAGACCTTTACGGCATCCGCGGTGTTTTCGTTCTGCCGGAAGGAGTTCATCTCAGACATCACAGTGAGGAACGGATTCAAAATCTTTTCGACAGGTTTGATCGGAAAGAGTACCGCCGGCTGACCTTCAAAACAATGAACGGACATACATCGAACGGCTTTTTCTACATCGGATCCAAAAAGCTTAAATAAGTCCCCTATGGTAAGGCAGTACGATAAAAAGAGCGGCGGCCGTGACACTAGCTGTCCCGGCCGCCGCGATGTGAACTTCGACTGAACTACTTGCTCAAAACAATATCTGCATTGAGTGTTTTTTCAATCTTCGTTTTCAAATCTGCCAAGTGTGCTGCCGAATAGGTATCGAGTCTGATATCGGCATTGGCAGTAATCTTTTCAATCTTTCCGAGAACTTTCTGCAGTTCGTGCCTGGCAAGCGCTCTGACGTCATCCGTCCGGTTCTCTTCGAGAATGATAAACCCCAGATTAAGACTTTGGTCAAGGGAAAGAGTTGTCATCTGACTGACAAATTCGCGCTGCAGAGCGCGGCGGAGCGAAACAATCGCCGGTGATGAGGGACTGTAATCGGCAGCTCCTTCCCGGTCGAGTTCTGCAAAGATGGAATCGGTCAGTTTATCGAAGAGCTCGGAAACAGTCAGGACGTCGGTTCCCGGAACGACCCGATACGCTGTATCGGCGATCCGTCCGAGTTTCTCGGCGGAGAGGAGTTCTTCAAGTATCACCTGATGCCAGACAAGAATCAATTCCTCGAGATTCGGATCGTATCGGCGGAACGAATCCGATCCCCAATGCATCCAACGGTTCGGAGCGAGATTATTCAGGAGATCAGGCGAGTACTGCCGTTGCTCCTGATTGAAGAGTTCACTGATAACAAATTCGAGCGCATCACGCTGCTTGTCAGCCGGTGTCGGAACAAAAGTCGGCCGACCGTCAGGATCACCTTTGAAATCACGATGAACTTCCAACCCTCCGATGAATCGCGATGCCAGGTAAACGGCTTCGCCGTAATCGGTGAAAAGTGCAGAGAACTGAGTCGTAAGTTTGCGGTAACTTTGACCGTCTTTGACTATCCGCCCATTCAGTCCGGGAAGGATCTGGTTGAAAAGCCGAATTCGAAGTTTTGCGTATTCGAGCGGATCACCCAGGTCAAAGGCGTTGACCAGCGGATCGCCGTTCAGAACACGCTCTTCGTCGGTCGCAAAATTATGTTCCGGCTTTGACTGTTCGGAGGCGATCTTTTTCAGTTCCTCTTCTTCGTTGCCCTTAAAAATTTTATATCCGTATTTAATTGCCCAATAATCATAGGCTCCCAACGGCGACGGGAAATAATCACCCTGCTTCTCACCGTCCGGCATGATATTGACCGGCATATAGTCCATCGTACTGCCGCCGTAACCGAACTCCGCATCATAGGGCGTGTTATTGATTTCTTCCAGAGAATGAAGCGTGCTCTGCTTGAAATTATGGCGTAATCCAAGTGTATGCCCCACTTCGTGTGAAGCAACCCAGCGTAGTCCCTGCTCGATCATCTTCTTCCGTTCATTTTCATAGTTCGGTTTTTCGCAGGAGCAGTACTTATCCCCGTCCTCAGCGGCTGTCTCGTCATTTTTATTCTCTGCGTTCTTCTCTTTGGCTGCTGCGTTTTCTGCCGCTGTCTCCTTTATAGGCTTGCCGCATTTTGCGCAGACCTTGACTTCCGACTTTTCTTTCTCGTTCTTTTCGTCGGAATCGGCCTGGTTTCCATCGTTTCCCTCCTCGGACGATTCGGCTTCGGCCATTACGTCAAAATAGGTGTTTGCCACTCCGAACTGCTGAGCATAGAAGAGAGTCTCGTTGATATGCCGCATCGCGTTACTGTCAGACGGCGGAATCAACTCCGCAGAATCGTCATCGGTGCCCTTATTACGCACATCCTTAATGACATCGGTCCTGCCGCAGATTGCATTGGCCATATCTGTCGGGGAATAGAGTTCAAGGGTCGAACTCCAGGACTGGATGAACGCGACATCAAGAACAACATCAGCATCGAGAATCTCACCGGTCATCGGATTTACCCGGCTCGGTCCGATCGCAAAACCGAGATTTGCGGGACTCCAGCGAATGGTGTTGTAACGGATATCTTCCGGATCCCAGGTGTCATTCTCTTCCTGCTGACGGACCTCGATGGCATTGTAAAAACCCGCCTTTTCAAATGCCTTGTTCCATTCGAGAACTCCATCCCGAATCGGTTTGCGATACGCATAGGGCATATTCTTATCGAGCCAGAAGACAATCGGTTTTTTCGGAAGTGAAACCTCGGCATCAGGCTCAAGCTTTTGAAGATTCCAGCGGTTGATATAACGAACGAAATTGCCATCGTCCGGATTTTTATTCAGGTTTTTGACTGCGGTGATAAAATAACCGACACGTTCATCGGCAAGACGCGGTTTATAGCCTGAATCGGGAAGCTTGCTGATCGAGTAGTGGATATTCACGGTAAGCCCCCGTCCGTCAATCACTGCCCCTGCAAAAGCCTCACTGTTGTTTCCCGACGAATATGTTGCAGCGACTTCCAGTTCGATGTTTTCATCAAACCCTTTGACCTTTTCCCAACTCGACCGGTCTTTGGCAAATCCGAACCCTGGTATGGACCAGCGTGAAAGTCCGGGCAGATCGCTCATGAAAATGGGAGTCAGGTCAACCATATCGCCTCCTCCGGGACCGGCGGCGACGACCGGAAGGCTGAAAATGATTGAATCGGTGTACGCCAGTTTGATCGACTTCTCTTCTGTCGTGCCGCTGTCAGCCTGATAGCGGTAATTTCTCCGAACGATCATTATCCGGTCGTCAATCTTGCGGAACTGCCAGACCATGTCATCGTCATAGAGGCTCTGACCGGCATAGAGGAGTTTGTTGCCGATCCCTTTTGCAATCGACATTACAACGATGAAGTCTTTGTCAAGTTGTGCCGAAGTGATCTCCGCGTAAAGGTTGTCTTTCTTCTGATAAAGATTGATCAGACCGGGAATCTTTACTGCATCGGGAACTACCTTATCGAATGGCTTCGGCTTATCAGAATCCTCCTTCTCCATGATGTCCTTTTCAGACGGTTTGGACTCATCAGCGGCAAAAAGCGTCGTAGAAACTACCGAAAAACCGAAAAACGCCATGCAGATCAGCATAGTCAGGTGAAAGATCGTCGAATTGAAAACCGGGAGTTTTTTCATCTTTATCCCCTTTAACTAAACGATTTCCGAAATGAAACCTCACATTGCCCATTTTATCACTCATGTCAACAAGGTCAAGATAAAAAAAATGCGCTATTTGTGGCATGAGGGGATTCCCGCGCTTGGAGAATTGCGCAGGTAAGCCGGCTGTGGTATCATGACTGGGATCAACATGTGAAGGTTTGCGTTATATGGCAATTAACATCATTCCGGTTAAATCGCTTGAGGATCCACGTCTGGCACCCTATCGAAATCTCCGCGAGCGAACATTGCGGGGTGAGTCGGTATTTATTGCCGAGGGGCGCCTTGTGACCGAACGGCTGCTCGATTCCTCATTTGAGACAGAATCACTTCTGACCTCGACTGATGCCGCTGAAGTGTTCTCACCTGATTTCGCCGTGAAAATCGGAAGTCGACCGGTCTACACTCTTCCGCGAAAAGAGAATCTCTCGCAGATCGCCGGATTTCCGTTTCATCAGGGGGTTTTGGCTCTGGGCAGGAGAAAGTCTCTGCCCGACTTTCCAGAGGCGATGACCGCCTGGGGTTCCGCTCCCGGAACCTGGATCGTCCTTCCGAATGCGACCAAACCGGACAATCTTGGTCTTGTTTTCAGAAGCGCCGCGGCACTGGGCGCCTCAGGGGTCGTTTTGGGGGAGCGCTGCTGTGATCCCTTCTCGCGCCGCGCTCTCCGGGTTTCGATGGGAGGAGTTCTGCAGGTACCGGTCATTCAGGCTAGAAATCTGCGCCGGGAAATACTCCGTCTGCGCGAAACGGGCCACCTCTGTTTTTATGCCACTCTCCTCGATGCTGATGCCACCCCCCTTTCAAACATCAGGACAAGACCGGCCCAAATCGCAGTTCTCTTCGGAAACGAGTACTCCGGTCTCGATCCGGAAGACGCAACGCTCTGCAACCGAAAAGTAACAATCCCGATGGCGCCTGGTGTCGATTCGCTCAATCTGGGGGTTTCTGTCGGGATATTTCTATACGTTTTGAGCCGAGTGCCCATATCCTGACATATCATTTCTCATGATTTTGAACCGGAACAGGTTGTTCGCGAACTGCTTCCACTTGAAATCGCTTTCAATTCCGTTTAGACTTGTTAATTGGATCTTAACCGTACCCAATCGCTTTGAGAAAGGAAAACTGATGAGTTTGCGCAAAACGGGAAAACCGAGTGTCATCCTTACGGGATTTGCTGACGAAGTCTCGAATTCCAAAACCCTGGTAGAACAGTTCGCAACTTTTGCGGCGCTGGGACTTCAGTATTACAGTATTCGTTTCGTCAATTTGGGGGATGAGGTCAAAAATGTAATGAAGCTGACTGTTGACGAAATCCACCAAGTGCGTGAAATTCAGAATGACTACGGTCTGAACGTTTCCTCGATCGGCTCGCCGATCGGAAAAGTCAAGCTTCTCGATGTCGAAGACGGGACGAAAAACGTTTTCATTCCGTTCAAGACCTATCTTGAAAATGATGTCAAAAAAGTCTGTGAGATCGCCCATCTCTTCGAGACGAAACTGATCCGCGGATTTTCGTTCTATCACCCGCGCGGAACCGATCCGAAAGATTATCTTTCCCAGGCAGTAGACCAGCTTGGTCAGATTGCCGACGTCTGTCATCGTTCCGATCTGACTTTCGGGCTTGAAGTTGAAGCGAACCTGATCGGCCAGAACGGTTGGATTCTCAACGAGATCTACCGTCAGGTCAATCATCCGGCAATGCTTCTGATTTTCGACGGTGCGAACCTGATCACGCAGGGATATACAGCCGAAGAAGTTTTTTCACAGTACGAAGCAATGAAGCCCGGGCTCGGCTGGCTCCACATCAAAGATTATGTCAAATCGATCTCCGATCAGAAAGGGGGCCATGTCAACGAGGACATGATGGCTGGATTCGTTCCGAGCGACTGCGGCTACTGCGGGCACGAAGCGATTCTGCGCGATTTCGCCGAGATCATTCCAGGTCTGACCTCGAAACTCGAAGATCGGGGTGTTCCGGGAGTATTCCTCGATCTGGAACCGCACGTCAAAGGGGGCGGGCAGTTCGGCGGTTACAGCGGTCCCGACGGATTAGGCGTCGCTCTCCGTTCCCTCTGCAATCTGCTCGACTACGTTGGAGTTAACTATCATCTGCGTGATTTCAACGATGTCCGTGCGGCCCGCGGGTTTTAAGCCTTTTCACGGGATTTCCGCAGTTAAATAAATGCCCGCAGTCTGAAATTTTAAGGATTTCTCTATGAAAAGGTATTTCCCTTTTACTATTCTGTTTTTCTTGCTTGCGGCCGTTTCAGCCGGAGCCGGCGAAAAGAAAGCTCTCCTTTTCATGCTCGACGGAACACGTGCCGACGCGCTTCTTTCGGCCTCAACTCCCAACATTGATTCGGTACGATTCGGAACCTGGGCCGACGGCTACAAAGGAGCTTACTCATTCCGGGCGTATACGAATCTGGACGCTCCGCCGTCCAGTGCGACTAACCATGTCGCCATCCTTACCGGCGTGACCGCAACCAAAAACGGTTGCTACCAGAACGGACAAACCTCCGCCGCCAAATATGACGAGTATCCTACCGTCTCGAAAATTCTGCAGGCCGAAATTCCGGACTTCAAATCGGCCTGGCTCTACATGTGGGGTGAAGATGGCGAGATTCAGACTGAGGCGACCTATATCGGTCCCCCCCAAGAAGACGCCCCGAACGTGGAGGACGCGATCGCTCTTTTAAACGGAACCTTTCCGAGCAAAGCGGGAGAGCGCGGTTCAAAGTGGACCGAAGGAGATGATATTGATCTGCTCATGGTCTACAATGACGGAATCGACGCCAACGGCCATCGTCACGGTTTCACCGTAACATGTCCGGAATACATGAACTACATTGAAGAGGTCGACCGAATGATCGGCCGGATTCTTGAAGCAATCAAAAATCGTCCGAACTTTGCCGGCGAAGACTGGCTGATCGTCTTTAACGCGGATCACGGCGGGATCGGGCGTACCCACGGAGTTGTCGGCTCGCAGAACTGTTACACTGTTCCCCTTATCGTCTCGGCAAAAGACATTTCCGAAGGGCTGATGAAAGGGGATCCGCGGAACTGCGATGCCGCCGCCTACATTATGAAGCACTTTACCGGGAAAGTCCCAGAATATTTCGACGCGAAAATTGATGATGCGGCTCCTGTCGAAAAGCGCGTGCTGACCGACAGTCTGATCGCCTATTTTCCCTTCGAGGAAAACGTCGAGCCGGCTGTTGGTGATTTCGCCGGTGACGACGGATTCATTCCGCGCGAATACCCCGCAGATGGCCGAATCGGTTTCGCCCTTTCGATGAAGGACTCGAATCCCGTCTATTTCGGCAGACCCGACGCGCTTCAGTTCGGTAAAGATCGCGACTTCACCTTCGCGTTCTGGTTCCGAACCGATCAAATTCAGATAGGCAGCTCTCCTTTTCTGGGAAATAAGGATGTCGACGACCGTGAACAGCCCGGCATCGTTTTCCGTTCGAACACCATTTCGGATCATGGAAACGGAATGGGGCTGATGATCAACGACGCCGTTTCGCGCCATGTGATCAGTCCGCTGGAATATCATCCCGATAATCAATGGAACTTCGCCGCAATCACCTACGACCGCGACGGCGACGCAATCCTCTATCTGGGATTCCCCGACGGCAAACTTGCCTTCGTCGCCGAACGGATGGGGGAATCAGAAGACATGAACAGCCTCGACTGGTACCTGGGACAGGACGGGTCGGGCGTGAATGAAAACCATTTTACCGGCGATCTGGATGAACTGATGATTTGGGACCGAGTTCTCGACTGCGAAGAGGTTTACGAACTCTTCCAAAAAGGAATTCGCGGAGAGCCGATCAATCAATAAGCGCTCCGTTTCCAACGTCTGCGTTCACCTGATTCGTCCCCGTTTCCGAACCCGGCCGAATCGCGGATCCCACGAAAAGTTTGCGTATTTCAACCTGCGAAAGTATCATAGAAAGGCAGCACAATGAAAAAATTCTTTCCTGTTATTCTCATTCTCCTTCTCACGGCGGCTGTCACGGCACATGCCGGTGAGAAAAAGGCCCTCCTGATCATGCTCGACGGCGCACGCGCCGATGTCCTTCTCTCGGCGAATGTCCCGAATATGGATTCTCTCCGGCTTGGCAACTGGGCCGACGGCTACAAAGGAGCCTACTCGTTTCAGGCCTACACCAGCCTTGACGCCCCCCCGTCGAGTGCCACAAACCATGTGGCAATCATGACCGGCGTCACAGCCACCAAAAACGGATGCTATGAAAACGGACAGACCGCTTCGGTCGATTATGATAAGTTCCCCCCTATTTCGAAAATAATCCAGGCAAAAATACCGGATCTCAAATCAGCCTGGCTGTATATGTGGGGGGAAGACGGCGACATTCTGACCCGGGCGACATACATCGGTGCCCCGCAAAGTGATGACGCCAATGTCGATGACGCGGTAGCGATTCTCAGCGGGAAATTCCCTCCCAAAGAAGGTGTGCAGGACTCCAAATGGTCGGAAGACGATGATATAGACCTTCTCATGCTCTACATCGACAAGAATGACGGAGCCGGTCACGGTCATGGTTTTTCGGTTACCGTGCCGGAATATTTCAGTTCCATTGAAGAAACGGATGTGATGATCGGACGGATGCTCGACGCGATCAAGAGCCGTCCCAACTTTGCCGATGAGGATTGGCTTATCGTCATTAACTCTGACCATGGCGGGATCGGCCGTTCGCACGGCGTTGTCGGATCACAAAACTGCTATACAGTTCCTCTGATTGTTTCGGGCAAAAACATTTCCGAAGGCCGAATGACCGGTGATCCGTGCAATCGCGACGCCGCTGCCTACATCCTCCAGCATTTTGTCGGTGAGTTTCCCGAATACTACGATGCCAAGATCAATCCGACCGTTCCGATAAAGGAACTCCCCTGCAAAGAGAATCTGATCGCCTACTTCCCCTTCGAGGGGGATGTTAACCCCGCGGTCGGCGACTTCGCCGGTAAAGACGGAATTCTTCCCCACGCTTTTGTAACAGACGGAAAGGTCGGGAAAGCTCTTTCGATGCGCGACAACAATCCGCTTTGTTTCGGCAGGCCGGCCGCACTTCAGTTCGGCAAAGACCGTGATTTCACCTTCGCGTTCTGGTTCCGTACCGACGAGGTTCAAAAGGGAAGCGCCGCAATGCTTGGAAAT
>ONWH01000321.1 GCA_900321495.1 uncultured Planctomycetota bacterium | reverse complement strand
TTTTTTTCGTCCTTTCGGATAACGCCCGTTTCTGAAAATTTTCCCCTGTCCGGAGAGCCATGATGAGCAATACCGTCAGCGCCCGCAAACTCCGACTTGAATCGCTCGAAGAACGCACCCTTTTGGCCGTAACCGCCGGCGGAATGGAACCGGCGGCGGCGATAGCTCCTACCTGGGGGCAGGTCTGGATTGTGAATACACTGGAAGACCCGGCCGAATGGGATACGTCGGACAGTGTGGTTTCCCTGCGTGAAGCGATCCGAACCGCGGCGGACGGCGACACAATCACGTTTGCTTCGGAATTGACCGGAGGTAAGATCGCTCTGAACGGGAAACAGCTCGAAGTCGGCAAGGCGATTACCGTCGACGCCTCGCCCGCCGGCGGAATCACGATCGACGCCGATGGCCGGAGCCGTGTGTTTCATATCAAGGGGGGAAGCCAGGACGCTCCGGTAACGCTGATCGGACTGAAGATTACCGACGGGTACGAATTCAACGGCGGGGGAATCTATTTTACCGGATCGCTGGCCCTGACCGGCTGTACGGTGACGGGGAACACCGCGCCCGGGAAAGGGGGCGGCATTTACAACTCCTTCGGAACCCTGACGCTTACGGACTCGTCGGTTACGCGCAATTACGCCAACGTCGGCGGGAATATCTACGACGCCTGCCGCGACGCCGACGCAGAATTCGACATCAGCAACCTCAGCAGTAAACCGGATTCCCTCTATACGATTTATCTCGATTTCGACGGACATGTAACTTCAAATACGTCCTGGAACCGTTATAACGATGGAGACGATATCGTCTCTCCCCGGTTCGCTCTGGACGGGAATACCGAAAAGACGTCGTTTTCGGCGAGCGAAAAGGCCGCGATCTATGACATATGGCTCCGCGTTGCCGAAGATTACATGCCGTTCGACGTCAACGTGACCACCGTGGAACCCTCGAGCGTCTCTTTCGCTGATGGCCGGTCCCAGCGTGTGGTGATCGGCGGCAAAAGCGGCGACTGGTACGGGTCGTCCGTGCTGGGGATCTCCTACCGCAGCTCATTCGCCAGAGCCGGCGACATACCCAATTTCGTCTTTTCGGGTTCGATCGGATATGACATCAACGGCATTGCCGTAACGGTTTCGCATGAAGTCGGCCATACGCTCGGTCTGGCCCACAAGGGAAAAGGGAAACGGTCGTATTTCAGCGGACTGAACGGATGGGGGCCGATCATGGGGAATCCACTGAATATGGAACTGACCCAGTGGTCGAAAGGGGAATATGCCGACGCCACGGATACGGTTGACGAGCTTCTGACCATTACCACGAAGAACGGTTTCGGGTACCGCGAAGACGATTACGCCGACACCTTCGACGGTGCCGAGGTCCTTTCGATCACCGACGGAGTCGGGGAAATTACCGGAATCGTCGAACGGAACACCGACGTCGACTGTTTCGTTTTTGAATCGGACGGCTCGCCGCTCGATTTCTTCGTCGGAGGCATTTCGTGGGTGACCAACCTGGACGTGCTGGTGAAACTCTATTCCGAAGACCGTGAGCTGATCCGGACGTACGACCCGTCGGATCGGCTTGACGTCGAATTCGTTTTTTCCGAAGCTGCGGGAACCTATTTCCTGACGGTCGAGGGAACGGGATACGACACCGGTTCGCCGGGGATCTATTCCGACTACGGGAGTCTGGGCTCCTATACCGTTCGCGCGGGGAGTCCGAAGAGGCTCGTCGTGACCACCATTGAAGACTCCTTCGGCAACGACGGGCTCCTCTCACTGCGCGAGGCGCTTCTCCTTGCCGAGGACCGCGCCGTGATTACGTTCGACCCTTCGCTTGCCGGCGGAACGATCCGGCTTGCGGATAAAGAGATTGTGATCGACCGGCGGGTGACCGTCGACGCATCACCGGCCGGCGGAATCACGGTTTGCGGGAGCGGAACGGGCCGCGTTTTCAGGGTTTACGGTGGGAGCGCCGATACACCTGTCACACTGACCGCACTCACGATTACGGGCGGCGGTTTCGGCTACGGCGCCGGGATATACAGTGTGGGCTGGCTGAAACTGGTGAACTGCGTTCTTACAGGGAATGCCGCGAGCAGTAACGGCGGCGGGATTTACAGCACCAAAGATATAACGCTTGTCAGTTCGACCGTCTCGGGAAACACCGCCCCCAAAGGCGGCGGGCTTTCGGTCACTTCCGGCAAAGCCGTGCTGACGAATACCATCGTCGCGCTGAACGACGCCGCCGACAGCGCCGATCTTGCCGGCACCTGGACCGGAAGCAACAACATCGTCGGAGCCGATCCCGGCTTCGCCGCCGCGCAGGTTTTTGAAGACGGCGTACTCGTCAACGGCGGCTCGCTTGACCTTTCGCTCGCCGAAGGGAGCGCCGCGATCGATGCGGGGCTGAATTCTGCGGTAACGGCAGAAACCGATATCGCCGGCAATCCGCGCGTCATCAACGGGGTCGTCGATATCGGCGCGTATGAATACGGTGCGGCTCCGGTTCCCGTGATCCTCGACGTGCCGGAAATCTCAACCGGCAGCCGCGGCGTCTACGCCTCCTGCGGCGCGAACCGGCATCGGATTGCCTGGGGTGCTGTCGAAAACGCGTCGGGTTACGAACTGCAGTATTCCGCCGACGGGGCCAGCTGGACGGCCGTGTCCGCAGCCGAAACCGCCGTGGTTGTCACGGGGCTTACCTACGGGCAGGACGTCCAATACCGCGTCCGCGCTCTGGGAACCGGCTCCTATACCGACTCCGACTGGAGCGAAGTGAAAACCTTCAACGTCTGCCCGATGGACGTGAACGGCGACGGCGACATCGGCGGATTGGACCGAAACATTCTGGCGGTCTCGTGGGGAGCTGAAGAGGGCGACGGCGAGTATCAGTTCTGTGCCGACATCAACGCGGACGGCGACGTCGGCGGTCTTGACCGGAACTTCCGGGGCTCGAACTGGGGTGCGGAAGC
>ONWH01000322.1 GCA_900321495.1 uncultured Planctomycetota bacterium | reverse complement strand
TCCCTTCTGGACTGGATCGACCTGGACGAGGCGACCCGTCCCGACGGGGCCGAGGCCTCGTATTACGCCTCGCACCGGCTCACCTATTCGCCGCGCAACGCGATTCCCGTCTCGCTCGATGAGATCCTTCTGGTGCGCGGAATCACACGGTATCAGATATACGGCACCGATACGGTCTGCAACTACTCCGGCGGAACGCGGGACCGTTCGACCGCCGCGGAATCCGAACGCGGAACCGGGCCGATCGGTTCCCTTTCGACCACCGCCGCGAACGCGCGCGGGATGCGCGGCGGCGTGGCCGGTCTGCCGGACGGGGACGTTGATACCGAAGTGACAATCCCCTGGTCGCGTCTGCTGACCGTCTTTAGTGCCGAGCGGGACGTCGATCCGGACGGTCGGACGAAAATCGACCTGAACGAAAAGGATCTCCGGTTCCTCTACGACGAACTCGACGCCGCACTCGGAGAGCGCGTTGCCGCGTTCGTCGTTCTCGCGCGGCAGTATGGTTTCGCTGCCGCTCCGGAGAGAGGGGCGGCGGCCGAACCGAAAGAGGACGCCGTCGACTTCGGGCGGCCGGCGGGCTTCGCTTTTGAGACTCCGCTGGATATCGCCGGCGCCTTCGTCCGTGCGGGAGGGAAGATATACGCCTCGCCGATTCCTGACCGCCGCGAAAGCGTGACCGCGCTCTTCGAGTTTCTCGACTACGCTTCGGTCGGCGCTTCGGCGGTCATAACCGGCCGAATCAACGTCAACGAAGCGCCCCGGGCGGTTCTGGACCTCGTTCCGGGCCTCGACGCGACCGCGGTGACCCGAATTCTCGATTCGCGTCCCGAACCGGGCCGGCCGGTTCCGAAATCGCGCCGGCATGCCGCGTGGATATTCGCCGACGGGATCGTCGACCTGGCGCAGATGAAACAGCTCTGGGGGAAGCTGACGACCGGCGGCGACGTGTTTCGCGCGCAGATCGTATCGTTTTCTGCCGGTTCGGGCGCGGCGCGCCGCGCCGAAATTGTCGTCGACGCCTCGGTGATCCCGCCTCGCCAGGTTTTCTATAAGGACCTGACCATGCTCGGACGCGGGTTCTCCGATGATGTTCTGACGGGCGGGAGAAGTGCCCGCCCGAACGCCGGATCGGCCCAGATCGGATCGCTGCAAAGTCCGCCGCTCGAGACGGAGTTTCCGCAGGACGGACAGCTTCCGTATTCCGGGGACGATCCGTTTGAATCAGTTGAGGGGCTGACCTCTCCGTAGAAAGTTTTTGTGATGACCGATACTGAAATGAATTCCTCCGGCGGCGGTGAACTTCAGCTGAAATACAATAATGCGCTTGAAAAAGCGGAGGCCGGGGATCCCGCCGCCGCACTCGAGACCGGCCGTCTCCTCTTTGAAGGGGTCGGTGTGAAGCGGAACCGCGGCGAGGCGGCGAAATGGTTCGAGGCGGGGTTCCGTGCGTATCGGAAACTTGCGCAGGACGGGGATGCCGGAGCTCTCTTCGCCCTGGCCGCGTGCTACGACGACGGGACCGGCGTTTTCCGCGATGACCGGAAGGCGACCGAACTCTACCGGCAGGCGGCGGAGAAGGGGAACGCCCGCGCCGCGTTCCGGCTCGGAATGCGTTACGAGTTCGGGTTCGGCGCGCCGCGCGACACCGCCGCCGCGCTTGTGTGGTACAGGGCCGGCGCCGAAGGCGGGGATCCCGACGCGTGCCGTGCCGTGGCGCTCGCCTCGGCTGACGATCCGGCGCAGGCGGTTTTCTGGCACCGGAAGGCCGCCGACGGGGGGAACGGGCTTTCGGCGCTCGACCTGGCCCGTGCCCTTTTGAAGGGAGAAGGGTGCGGGCGGGACATTCCCGGCGCACTCGCCGGTTTTGAAAAGGCTTATGATCTGGGCGTTCCCGCCGCCGCCGCGGATTTGGGACTGTTTTATTATCACGCGGAGGGGGAATACGCAGACGACAGACTGGCCGCCCTTTGGCTCGCCCGGGCGGTCGAGTCGGAACAGACGGGCGCGTATCTGCCGTATGCCGACCTGCTCACCGCCGGACGGGGTGTCGCGCGGGACCGGAAAGGCGCGCTGCGCCTGATTCACGAGGCGGCGCTCGACGGGGACGCCCCGGCGCAGTTCGAGCTCGGCCGGATCCTGTATGAAGGTCTTGACGTCGGCGCGGACCGCGAAAAGGGAATCCGCTGGTGGAAGGAATCGGCGTATAACGGATTTGCTCCCGCGCGCGGACGGCTTGCCGAGCTGGGATTCACCGAAGCGGACTGGTCCGATCCGGACGAATTGTATGATGATGACGGGGGGCTTTTTCCCAATGAGGAGTAAGACGGTGCGCCTTGACAAATCTTCCGCGCTTCCGGCGGTGTTTCTGTTTCTCTTTTGGATTGCTCTTGCCGCGTCGCGTGCCGGCGAACCTCTTTCCCTCTGCGATATCCAGGTCGATCGTGCGGGAAAGACGCTTTACATCCTCGAGGCCGGACCGCGCCGGCTCGCCGTAACCGACGCGGAAGAAAGCGCGCCGATCTTGCGCGCCGGACTTCCGATGACGCCGGTCAAGATGCGTTTCGTGCCGGGTGAAGAGTTCCTGGCCGTTGTCGGCGGTCTGCCGGAAGGGAAAGTCGCGCTGGTCCGTGTCAAAGACGCCCACGGCGCCGATCTTCCCCCGGCGGTCGAAAAGGTCTTTGACGCCGGACATTCGCCGAGCGACGTGGCGCCGCTCTTTCGAGACGGGAAACTTCTTCTCTATGTGACGGACCGGTTCGCCGGACTCGTTCGCGAGATTGACGGCGGGACGGGAGAAGTTCTGCGCACCTTCGGCGCCGGACGGGAACCGGTCGCCGTCCGCGCAACGCCGGACGGAGCCTATCTGGCGGTCGGTTCCCTCCTGCCGGAGGATCCCGCCGATGTGGCGCAGACCTCGTCCCGCGTCCGGATCATCGATTTGGCAAGCGGCGAGGTCACGCCGGTCAGCCTTGAGAACGGGATCAGCAACCTCTACGATCTGGAGCTCTCCCCGGACGGCCGGCTGGCGATTGTCACCGCCACCCGGGGAAACTACCGGACGGTCACCACCCAGGTCGAAGGGGGGTGGATTGTCGATAATGTGATCGTCGTCGTCGATATCGCGCGGAAAAAGTATATCGAGACATTCGCGCTCGACAACCAGTACCGCGGCGCGCCGAACCCGTGGGGGATCCGGCTGGGGAGCGGCGGCGCCTTTTTGGCGGTCGGCATCGCCGGCAGCGGCGAGGTCGAACTGATTTCGGTGCCCCGCCTCTATGAGCTGATCAACTACCGTCTCCCGGAAGATGTTCAGCGGGCCGCAGCCTCCGATGAACATCTGGTTCCCTTCAAGACCCGCTTCGCATTCGGCCTGGAAGGGACACGGTCGGTGGCGATGCACGGCGGCACGGTCTGGACGGCGTCGTATTTCGACGACGCGGTCGGCCGCGCGCGGATCTCGATCGATCCCCGGCGGCTCGACGGTTCCGATGCCGACCGCGGCTATCCCCGCAAACCGAAGGCGGTCAATGACGACGATCTTCCTCCGGCGCCCGATTCCCCCCTGCACTGGGTCGAACTCAACCGTCTGGAACCGGCCGGCGGCGTTTCGGTCGAGCGCGCTCTGGCGCGCCTGGCGCCCGAGCCGGACGAGACGGCGGTCCGCCGGGGCGAACGGCTTTTCTGCAACGCGCTGATCTGCCGCGAGCACTGGCAGAGCTGCATTACATGCCATCCCGACGCGCGGGCCGACGCGCTCAGCTGGGATCTGCTCAACGACGGAACGAACAACCCGAAGAATACCAAGAGCCTCCTCTTCTCGCACGAGACGCCTCCTTCGATGATCACCGGAGTGCGCGAAGATGCCGAAACGGCCGTCCGCGCCGGGGTGATTCATATCCTTTTCAGCCGGCTGCCCGAGGAGGACTACTGCGCGATCGACGAGTATCTCAAGTCGCTCCGTCCCCTGCCGAGTCCGCATCTGGAACACGGCAAACTGAGCGAGTCGGCGCGGCGGGGCCGGCTTCTTTTCGAAAGTTCCCGCACCGGGTGCGCCGACTGCCACAGCGGCGAATACTTCACCGACCTGATGATGCACAGGACAGCGAGCCAGGATCCGTTCGAGCCGCGGCATGAGTTCGACACTCCCACCCTGCGCGAGATCTGGCGCACCGCCCCCTACCTGAGTACCGGCCACTGGACCACTCTGCGCGGGACGCTCAAAGAGGGGGGGCACGGGAATCAGGACGGCCGGCTCGACCGCCTGACCGATGAGGAGTTCGGCGATTTGATTGAATATGTTCTTTCCCTTTAAATTTCAACGCCGGTTGGAATAATGCGGAAAAGGGTGGATTGCTTTACCGGCCGAAAGGAAACCAAGCTGACTGGGGAAGAGCAGGTTGAGTGTCCGGACGGCGCACACAGTCATTCCGAATTGGTGAGAAAATTTCCACATGCACTGCCAAATTTGGAAAAATGGGCCCAGAAATATGGTATATACAAGTTGTGAGTTTGTACTTAATCTGAAAAGAGAGTATAAAGCACAGAGTCGAGGTGATGAAATGAAGTTTTATCTATTGAGTGATTTCATGACAAGTAACTATTGGCATGAAAATCATATTACCGAATATAATAAGGACTGGGATAGAAAGGAAGATGACCCTTTGTATCCCAGGTTTAGCCGTGATCAGGGACCGTTTTGTCCAGTTTGCCATAAAAACATAAGGCTTTTATATCCTCTTTCACCTCTGAGACGGGAAATACATGTCGCAAAACCATATTTTGGAGATATCATTGCCTATGGGGTTGAAGTATATTTTTCAGATAGAGCCAAAATAATATATGAAGAATCAGATTTAAAAGGGATAGAGAAATTTAGAGAAATCGAAATTCTTAAGGTTGCGTGTCATAACGGTGTCAGAAAAGCAAAATTGTCTCCACTACCCACTTATTACTGGTGTCAGATAGCCGTTGACGGAG
>ONWH01000324.1 GCA_900321495.1 uncultured Planctomycetota bacterium | reverse complement strand
ACCCCCTATGATGTTCGGAAAGAATGAAAACCCGGAACCGCTCCCGCCGCGCATTTTGCGGGCGGCAATTCCCCGAAAGAGAGTCTACCGCGAAAAGCGATAAATGTCAATAAAAATTTTTGTCTTTTTTTTTTCTCACAAATGCGGCCGTTTTATGCGCGGCGTCCGTCCCGCCGCCGCGGCGTTTTCTTGAACCTTGTTTCCCGTTCCCGTATAATGGGGCCGGGGAGGGGGTTTACGTTTTCAGCCCATTTTCGGATCGGAGATGTTACGATGTCGGCAGTCAGGTCTTTTTGTCCGGCGGTTTTTGCGGTTCTGTTCCTTCTGGCCGGTTCGGCGTCCGCCGCCGATTCTGTCCCGTCCGGGACCGGCTCCGCGATGATTTCGCCGGAGTTTCCGGAACTCGCCGGAAAACTTCCCGACCTTCTCCCCGCTCCCCCCGCGGGGATGGAGTGGCGGCTCGTCTGGCACGATGAGTTCGACGGGACCGATATCGACCTGGAGGAGAAATGGGAAATCCCCGAGTTCGGTGTCCGCCGCGACGGCTACTGGGCTCCGGAGGCTCTTTCCCTCACCGGAGACGGGTTCCTGAAAATGAGCGTTTTCAAAGACGGGTCGGGCCGTTTTCTTTCGGGCTGTCTCCGGTCGCGCGGAAAATACGAAAAGGCGAAAGGCTTCTTCATTGCCCGGATGAACAGCCCCCATGAAACCGGGCACTGGCCGGCGTTCTGGCTCTACACGCCCGAAATCGGCAGAATCGGGAACGGCTCGGCCGACGGGGCCGAAATCGACATCATGGAAAAGCCGTGGCTTGACGACAAAGTCAATCTCGCGGTTCATTGGGACGGCTATTCGGAGCACCATCAGTCCGTCAATTCCACGCCGCCGCTCGGTCCGGCCGCCGACGGGTTCCACACCTACGCCCTCTGGTGGGGGGACGACGCGTACCGGTTCTACATCGACGGCGAAAAGGCGTGGGAAACCGCGGCCGCCGGCATCTGCGAAGTTCCGACGTATATCAAGCTTTCCGATGAGGTCGGCCGGTGGGGAGGCGACATCCTGAAGGCGAACCTCCCCGACGAGACCCTCGTCGACTATGTCCGGGTCTACGACCTGTTTCCGGCCGGCGCCGAACCGGCGGCCGAGTAGGGAGGGCCTTTCCGCGCGCCGGGCGCCCCCGGATATCCGCCGGGCCGCAGGCGGGTCATGCCAGGTCCGAAGCCCGTGAAACGAACGACGTGTGCAGGAGCCGGTGCGCGTTCGTTTCCTTTTCCCCCGGCTCGGTCCGGGCGAGGAACTCGTCGTAAACGCCGCGGAGCGCCCCGTTTTTGTAGCTGGAGGCCTCCGGTTCGGCGAGCCGGTCGGCGATGGCGTAGAGCCCCGTGCTGCGGCTTGTCTGGGCCGCTTCCTTCGCCGCGCGTCCGCGGGTTTTCGGCTGACCGCCTCCGCCGATACACCCTCCCGGACATGCCATCACCTCCACGAAGTCATACGAGACCTCTTTCGCGCGGATCTTTTCGGCGAGCGCAAAGATATTCGCCCCGCCGTGAACCGCCGCGGTTCTGACAGTTCGGCCGCCGAGCCTGACCTCCGCCTCCCGAACCGATTCCAGTCCGCGGATCGGCGCGAACCGCAGAAGGTCCTCCGGCGGGTCGAGTCCCGTTTCGAGATAATAGGCGGTTCTCAGCGCCGCCTCCATAACGCCCCCGGTATTGCCGAAAATGATTCCCGCGCCGGAACCCCGCCCCATCGCCGGGTCGAAAGGAGCCTCTTCGAGCGCGGCAAAATCGATTTCCGCCGCGCCGAGCATGCGGCCCAGCTCGCGGTTGGTCAGAACCAGATCGATATCCCGTATTTCCGGATTCGACAGGAACCGGCCCGAAGCGTTCATTTCCGGCCGGGTGATTTCGAATTTCTTGGCGGTGCAGGGGGCGACCGCGACCACCTTGATCCGTTCGGGATTGATGCCGTTTTTCCGGGCGAACCAGGTTTTGACGAGACTCCCCTGCATCAGTATCGGGCTCTTGGCGCTTGAGAGTGAGGGGAGGAGTTCCGGAAACCAGTATTCCGCCAGTTTCACCCAGGCGGGACAGCAGCTGGTAAACATCGGCATTCCGTCCGTCCCGCCGGCGCGGAGCCGGGAGACGAGTTCGGCCGCCTCTTCCATGACCGTCATGTCGGCGCCGAACGTGACGTCGAAGACATGGTCGAATCCGAGCGCTTTGAGCGCGGCGACCGTTTTCCCCTGCACGTTGGCTCCCTGTTCGATTCCGAACATCTCGCCGAGCGAAACGCGGGTCGAGGGGGAGACCAGCGCGACGGTGACCCATTCCGGATCGGCCAGAAGGCGTTCGGCAGTCGGATAGTGAAACCGTTCGGTCACCGCTTCATGGGGGCAGATCGCCGAACACTGGCCGCAGTGAATGCAGATTGCCTTTCCCGTCTTCTCCGGGTCGTAGCGGTCCATGATTCCCATCATCCGTCCGCACGCCTTTTCGCAGTGATCGCACTCCTGGCAGAGCGATTCGCTGAAAACGACCGCCGGATCGTTCGGGTCGATCGTCGCCGGTCTTCCGCTCCCCTCCTGCCGGCCGTACCGGTGCGGTCCCGGCCCGCCGCCGCGCTCTTGGGCTCCGGTCCGCATTCCCGAAAGGAGAATTCCCGCACCGGCGCTTCCGGCAGTTTCCAAAAATCGGCGTCTCGACGTTTTTTTCATGTTTTTCATAATGCGGCCTCCTTCGTCATGGGCGGAAAGCGGCTCTCTTTCCGAGCCGCTCTCTCCGGCAGTTTTCTTTCCGCTTTTCCCCCCCATCCTTTATACACCGTGTTGAAGAAAATGTTTCGCCCGAAGAGAATTCTCCGTCGTTTTTTTCCGTTTTGCAAGGGGACAGGAGGAAGCCGCCGGTTCCGGCCCGGCCGTTCCGGACACAAAAAAACGCCAGACACCCCGAAACTGAGTGTCTGGCGCAAGTGGGCAGGGCCGGGGTTGAACCGGCGACCTACGGATTTTCAGTCCGGCGCTCTACCAACTGAGCTACCTACCCTT
>ONWH01000326.1 GCA_900321495.1 uncultured Planctomycetota bacterium | reverse complement strand
GCGCTTCTTTTGCGCCATTTTGATCTGGTCCTCGGCCGGTTCGGGGAAGAGAAGGGAACGATCCTGATGCGGAAATGGGCGTGTGACTGGTCGCACGGCAGGTTCGGCGGCCGCGCGTTTCGCGCCGCGGTGAGCGCGGTGAAAGACGCCGCCGCGTTCCGCGGGCTGGTCGATGAGTTCTTTTCGGATAACGGGCAGGAGTAGGGGTCAGCCGCGCGCCTCGTAGAGGGCGCAGCAGGCGCGGTAGCTCTCGACCGTGCCGATGTCGCGGCGGGGGCCCGGCATCGGAAACGCGCGGGTCGGCTCGTGTGCGGCGATCCACGCCGCCAGACTCCCCGGGGCGTCGGCGCCGCAGCCTGTCCGGAGCGCCTCGGCGATCTTTTCGGCCGTCAGGTCTCTGTAAATGTAAAACGGCGGCGCGCACCAGTGCGATTTCGGCGACTGCGGCTTCTCTTCCATCGAAAGGACAATGTCATCGGCGCCGAGTTCCAGGACGCCGCATTTTTTCAGCCGCTTGACATCCGGCTCTTCATAGCGCATCAGGCAGTTTGTGCTGCCTGCACGGTAGTAGTCGAAAAAGAGGGAGAGGGAGAAATCGAGCAGATTGTCCCCCGCGGCGACGAACGTCTCGCCTGACATCCGGAGCTGTCCGAGGGCCAGGTGCAGGTCGTTGACCGCGCCCAGACGCGTTTCGTTGCTTACAGTCCCGTCGTCGACGATTTCGATCGGAACGGGAAACGCCTTCCGTGCCGCCCACTCGGAGAAGACCGGGGCAAACCGCGCATTGGTGACGACCGCGCACCGCGCGGACGTCACGTTCGGCGCGATATCGTCGAGGAGCCGGTCGAGAATCGGCTTTCCGCCGACCGGCAGGAGCGGTTTCGGAAAGTCGCGGGTCAGCGGATAGAGGCGGGTGGCGTAGCCGGCGGCAAGGAAGATGATGTTCATACAGGGCTCGTTGAAAGACGGTTGAAAGGCGGTTCCGTTCCGGGGCGTTCAGCCGCCGCGCCGAAGTTCGGTCCAGTTCTGATGGGCGAACAGGCCGAAGAAGAACGCCATGAAGAAGTTCTTCCCGGTAATGCAGTAGCCCAGGAGGAAGGCGGCGCAGATCATCGAAATCCAGAGCGCGGCCCGGTTCCCGCCGGCGGGAGAGAGCGCGGTGAAGACCCCGCGTGCGATATGTCCGCCGTCGAGCGGAATGATCGGCAGAAGATTGAGGATACCCCAGAAGAACCCCATCCAGATGAAGCTGTTGAGGAAAATTTCAAGGGTGACTTTCGGCAGATAGACCGCGTCCGGGGTCGTCGACGCCGAGGCAAACAGGTTGACAGCGACCATGGGGATCGGAATCGGGCCGAACGCCGTCGACCCCCACTCGAGCGAGACGTGCCGGAACGCCAGCAGGGCGATCAGAAGGAACGTAACGGCCAGTTCGGCTCCCGGCCCGGCCAGCGAGGTGAGGGTGTCGCCCCACCGCCCGGGGGAACGGGTGTAATAGGGGTTCCAGGTCGTAACCCCGCCGAATCCGAACAGAGTGATTTGCGGTCTGGCGCCGTAAAGGGCGCGCGCGGTCAGAGCGTGACCCAATTCGTGGATCATGAAATTCAGAAACCACGCGCCTATCCAGGCGAGAAGGCCCAGAAGGAGGATGCGCGAGTCGCTGAACTGCGCCTGCCTCCCGAAAAAGGGGGAAAAGAGAATCGCGATCAGCCAGAAAAACGGCCTGATCGTGACCGGAATCTTCCAAAGGCGGAACGCGAGGGTTCCTTTCGGCATTTGGGGGGCGTCGGGGGTGTCGAACATCGCTGACCTTCTTCGGGTTTCTGTTTTTTGCATTATACCGGTTCGGGGAAACTCGACCAGATACCGGCTTTCATTCCGCCGCGGACGCGGATATAATGTCCTGACGGTGAATAAGTTTTTCAGTTTTTTCGCAGACGCGGCGCGGCCGATTCGGAACGAACGATGGCAAAGTCACGATACTTCTTTTTCTGGTTTTTCATGGTGATTCTCTGTGCGGCGGCACTTCGGGCCGAGCCCGCGCTTCCTCTTCCCGCAGAGGCGGATTCGGTGACGCCGGCCGACTGTCCCGCGGTCGTTTCGCCCGCGATGAAGTGGGCGCAGGGGGACTTCGCCAAAGACCCGACGGCGATCCGGTTCCGGGGGAAATATTATCTGTACTACTCGTATTTCGGGCCGGAGGCGAAAAACGCCGACGGACAGCCGGTTCTGACGATCGGGATCGCTTCGAGCGACGATCTGACGAACTGGAAATTCGAGAGGAACATCCTCCCGATGCAGGAGGTCGACGCCAAGGGGCTCGGCGCGCCGTGCGCCAGGGTGTTCGGCGATCAGGTTCTGCTCTTTTACCAGTCGTACGGTACGGGCGCCAACGACGCGATCTGTCTGGCGCGGTCGGACGACGGCCTTCATTTTACGCCGCACCCGCGGAATCCGATCTTCCGCCCGCACGGCGACTGGACCAACGGCAGGGCGATTGACGCCGACGCGGTGCTTTTCAGGGGGAAGCTCTTCCTCTATGCCGCCACGCGCGATCCGGAGGGAAAGATTCAGAAGCTGGTCGCCGCCACCGCCGATCCGGCATCCGATCTGGGACCGGAGGCGTGGACTCAGGCCGCCGACTTTTCGGTTTTGGAGCCGACGCTGCCGTGGGAGAAGGAATGTATCGAAGCGCCGAGCGCCATCGAGCGGGACGGACGCCTTTACCTCTTCTACGCGGGGGCGTATAACAACAGCCCGCAGCAGATCGGCGTGGCGGTGAGCGAAGACGGCGTCCGCTTTACCAGGCTTTGGGATGTGCCTTTCATTCCGAACGGCCCGGCGGGTGCGTGGAACGCGTCGGAATCGGGGCACCCCGGCATTTTCACCGATGAGGACGGTTCGAACCGGCTCTTCTTTCAGGGGGACGCGGCCGGCGCAAACGGCTGGCGCCTTTCGAATGTGCGGATCGAATGGGACAGGATTGACGGGTTTTCGGTCCCCCGCGTCGCGGCCGGTCCGGCAGACGGGGAACCGGCGGAAGCGGCCGGCCTTCAGTAGACCCGTGTGAGCGGAAGGGGGGCCGGGCGCCGTTTCATGATCTCTTCCAGCGGGAGGGTATTGAGAATGTCGTCAGCCGAGAGTCCCGCTTTCCGGGCGAGCTGAACGCCGTACCGCATATAGTCGAGATCGGACGGGGAATGCGAGTCGGTTGAGATGACGATCTTCACGCCGTGTTCTTTGGCGCGCCGGCAGAGGCGCCAGTCGAGGTCGAAACGGTGGAGCTGGCTGTTCATCTCGAGGCACTTGCCGTATTTTTTGGCCAGTTCCAGAACATAGTCGAAATCCATGTCGATCCGGAAATCGGACATCCACTCCTTGCCGGTCGGATGGGAGATCGCACTGACGTAGGGACACCGCATGGCGGCCTCGATCCGGCGGTGGATCTGCTCGCGCGGCTGGCTGCGGTGGTAGTGAAGCGATGCCATGACCCAGTCCGCCTGTGAGAGAACCTCGTCATTGAAATCGAGTTCGGCGTTTTCCAGCACATCGACCTCGACCCCCTTGAGGATCGTGATCGGAATCCGCGCTTCCCGAATCCGCTGATTGATCTCGTCGACCGTCCGCCAGTAGATGAGCGCACGGTGCTCGTCCATTCCGTTCGCGACGGTGACCCGTTTCGAGTGGTCGGTGACCGCGATATACTCCATGCCGTTGGAAAGGGACTTGTCGGCCATCTCTTCGATCGATCCGGACCCGTCGGAAAAGAGTGTGTGCATGTGGAGATCGCCGCGGATCTGCGGGCGGCGGATCAGAAGGTCCGGCGCGCCCGGTCCCATCGTGAATTCAAAGAGACCGTCCCGCACTTCCGCCGGAAGGTTCGGCAGTCCCAGTTCGCGGTAGAGGTCTTCCTCTTTGGAAAGCGGTATCTCCTTTTTCCCCTTGTACAGCCCGGTTTCGTCGAGGAAGAGACCGCGCTCTTCGGCGCGGCGGACCAGTTCGGCCCAGTGTTCCCCGGCGGAGGAGCGGAAGACCGACTCGGCGGCGAACGCGTGGGGGGCGCAGAGGAAGAAACGGACCACGGCGCCGGGGAACCGCTGGCGGTCGGCGATCAGGAGTTTTTTCCGTTCGATGTGCGCCTCGATCAGGTTTCCTTCCTGGCGCTGTACCTGCAGGAAGGGGAGCGCGGTCAGGCGCTGGACGAGATGGTCGGCCGACCGGGTGGCCAGGAGGAATTCGAACGAATGGACCGCCTCGTTCAGCCGGGCGAAATCACCGGCCGGAACCGCCTGCTCGAGAAGAGCCGAGCCGCCGTGCAGTTCGGGCGCCGCGCCGGCCGGAGCGGACGGGTGCGGCTGCATCCGCTGCGCCTCGAAGCGGTCGACCCGCTGGGATCTGGTCAGATAGTCGCGGACCCGATCGAGAAGACCCCGGCGGATGCGGACATTCGAGACCGGCCGGATCGGCCCGCCCCAGCGGTCGTGACCGTCGGGGAATCGGGGGTAATCCGGACCGCCCATCGGCGGCTGTTCATGCCGGAACTCTTCCCACGGGGTCGGCATCGGGGTTTCGCGCCGCTCCTCGGCCAGCGGGGCGAGCTGTTCCAGGATGAAGCTGACGACCGGTTCGGCCATCGCCCACTGGATGGGAGGGAACGCGCCGCCGGGCCGCTGCGACGAGTACCATTTGCCGAGCATCCACCGCTTTTCGAGATCGACGCCGAATCCGTCGAGTTTGCGGACCATCTGCAGCTGGCACTGGCGGACCAGCTCGTCTGTGGTTCTGACATTGAGCGCGTCCCGGAGGATCGCCGCGCGCTGCGGAGTCATTTCGGGCAGGGAAAGGAGCGCCGCTGTCTCGAGCGGGACCTCCTTTTCGAGCGCGGCGGTCAGCGCCGATTTCGCGTGAACGTCAAGACCGGTCTTTTCGCGGTACGCCTGATCGGCCGGCTCGCCCGGATCGAGGATCAGATCGCGCAGCACATCGAGCTGTTCGTCGTGCGCTTTTGGAAAGAAGAGAACGCGCATTTTGTGGATTTCGCGCGGCTGGCTGAAAAGGGAGACCGGAAAGTCGAACCGCGCGACCGCGGCCGCCATTTCGCGAAAACGGCGTACCGGGAACGAAGGCCCTTCCAGATATTCCAGAAGTGACGCGATATACTCGAGTTGCCGCGAAATCTGCGTGTTGGTCAAACGTCCGCTCCGGAACGGTCCGGGGGAACGCGCGCCGCGGCGTTCGGCTACGGCGCTTCGTTCTCCCGCTGGCCGATTAGTGTTTGAAATGCCGCCGTCCGGTGAAGATCATCGGCAGGCCGAACTTGTTGCACGCCTCAATGACGATGTCGTCTTTTTTGGATCCGCCCGGCTGGATGAAGGCCGTAACGCCGGCGCCCGCGCCCGCTTCAAGCCCGTCGGGGAAGGGGAAGAACGCGTCGGAGGCGAGGACGGAACCGGCGATGCGGTCGCCCGCCTTCTTCACGGCGATTTCGACCGAGTCGACCCGGCTCATCTGGCCGGCGCCCGCACCGAGAAGCATTCCGTCCTTGCAGATCGTGATCGCGTTCGACTTGACGTGGCGGACCATCGCCCAGGCAAACCGGAGGTCGACCATCTGCTTTTCGGTCGGCTTGGCCTCGGTTACGACGGTCCATTCCGACTCGTCGTCCGGCTTGTTGTCTGTCTCCTGCAGGAGCGCGCCCCCTTCGAGCGGACGGAGAAGCCAGTCGGACGGCGGAACGTCGAGCGATCCTGCGGCCAGAAGGCGGACGTTCGCCTTCCACTTCGGCTTGGTCGTCAGAATTTCGAGCGCGTGGGGGTCGAAATCGGGTGCGACGATCGCTTCCAGGAAGAAGCCGGGCGTGCTCAGGTATTCGGCGCACTGCGAATCGACGGTGCGGTTGAACCCGACGATCCCGCCGAACGCCGACATCGGATCGCCCGCCATCGCCTTGCGGAGCGCCTCGTCCAGGTCTTTGCCGATCGCCGCCCCGCAGGGATT
>ONWH01000327.1 GCA_900321495.1 uncultured Planctomycetota bacterium | reverse complement strand
GGCTCCCGGCTTCGCGGTCGCAATAGCTCGGGGTGGTTCCTTTGGCGGAAGGCGCGGGGGCGTGAAAGGCCCGGGAGTATACGCCCTGGCGCGGTTTTAGGTGCCGTTTAGTCTCAGCTTCCCGGTAGAGCGACCAACGGGAGCGTACGACTCGCGTTATACTACGACGGGAAAATCGCCCTGCCGCGGCTCGCGGCCTTTTTGAGCTGCTTTTCTTGATCGCTTATTGAATCGTGTGTGTTACAGGGTGCGCCGCGGTGCGGGCGCTCTTCTTTGTTTCTCCCGGCTGCGCGGCCGCCGCCGCGCGTGCGGGGATTCTCTGCGTATATTTTTCACATGAAAGGATACTGTGATGCAAAACGATTACCGTGACATTACCGACGGGCAGATCGAACGGTTCATTCCCTATCTGAACGGCCATCTCCGCCTGAAGTACCGGACGAATCCGGAACAGGACGAGCTTTACAGCGCCGGGCTGGAAGGGATCGCCGAGGGGATCCGGCGGTACGAGCCTGACCGCGGGGTACCGTATGAATACTGGGTGCAGATGTACGCCGCGCGGTATGTGCAGAACCGCGCCGCCGCCCTGCGCCGGGACGCCGCGCGCTGCGCGGGAGAGGTTCCCGCCGACGAGCTGGCCGATCCCGACGCCGCCGGGCCGGAAGAGGAACTCGTGCGGCACGAACAGGTGCGGCTGGCCATGGCCGCGCTCGACCCGTTCGAGGCCGAGGTGATCGGCGCGCTCTATCTGAAAGGGATGACGATGCGCGCCGCCGCCGGCGCTCTGGGCGTGAAGACCGACCGCGTCTTTCGGACGCACCGCCGCGCGCTCGAAAAGATGCGCGCCGCGCTCGGCGCCGAATGACGCGCGGCATCCGCCTTCCTCTTTTTTTCCGTGTACCTCCCGTCCCATCCGAAAAGAATCGAAATGCAGCCGAATCCGAACTATCTGAAACTCGCTCCGAAATGGGAGTTCGCCCGCGACGCGTATGAGGGGACCGAAGCGGTCAAACGGGGTCCCCGCGCGCTCGACTATCTGCCGATGACGAAACAGGAGCTCGCCGAGGCGCGCGAGCTCGGCCGGTCGCGGCATTATGAAATACGCCGCGCGTCGGCGAGCTACGAGAACTTCTTCCGGCCGATCGTCAGCGATATCGCCGGGTTCATGCAGAAGAACCCGCCGACGGTCAGGTTCGGCGCGGTCTCCGACTCGGAATCGCCCGCCGAGGTCCGCGCGATCCGCTGGTACGGCAACCGGTACAACGACGGGCTCGCCGGCCTGAAACAGCGGCTCAATTTCGCGCAGGTCCTGGACGGGCGGTACGCCCTGCTGCTGGACATCGTCTGCGGCGCCGACGGGCAAAACGCGCAGTTCTCGATCACCGAATATCCCGCGCCGTCGGTGCTGGACGGCGAGACCGTGCCGTTTTCCCCCGACCGGCCCGGAGCCGCCGAATGGATTCTGCTCGACGAGTCGGACCGCGTGTTCGACCGGACGGCGAAGACGTGGTACCGGCGGCCGCGGTACCGCGTGCTCGGACTCGACGCGAACCGTGAATTCTATCAGACGCTGCTCGACCGCGCGCCGGAAGAGGAGTGGGCGGCGCTCGATCTGAGCCGGCCGCCGCGCGAGTCGACGCGGTACCCGATGTTCCGGGGGCGGCGGCTCCATTTCATACCGATGACCGTCTGCAACGTGAACCGGCTCGGATTCGACGTCTGGGAGGATCCGCCCTATCTGGACGTCGCCCATCTGGCGGTCGGCAATTACCAGATCGACTCGTTCTACAAGACCGCGCTGCAGAACCACGCCTCGCCGACCCTGGTCGTCGCCAACGCCGACCGGCCGGACCCGAACATCGCGCTGGGGGGCGTCATCTGGCCGACCTCGCGCGGCGGGCTGCCGATTACCGCCAGCCTGCTCGAAACGTCGGGCCGCGGCCTGGCGGAACTGCGGGCGGCGAAAGAGTTCACGAAAGGGGCGCTCCGCTATACGTCGGTCCGCGACCTTCTGGAAGGGGCGGGCGCGAACAGCAGCGCCGAGGCGATCAAGCTGCGGACGTCGACCGGCACCGCCGCGGTCGCCGCGATCGACCGGACCGGCGCGCGGGCGATCGAGGAGCAGCTCGTCTACGCGAGCATCTGGGCGGGGGCGAGTCCGCACGAGGCGATGGACCGGATCACGTTCGAGGCGGATACGAGCTACGTCGTTACGGAACTCCAGCTTCAGACGGTGAGCAATTTCATCGCGCAGAACGAACAGCATCAGATCCTGAGCCGGGAGGCGCTCTACCGCCTGCTGAGCAAGTCGCTTCCCGGCGTCCTGCCGACCTACGAGGACAACCGCCGGCAGCTGGCCGAACAGCAGGTCCGGTAGCACCGGCGGGCGATTATCGGCGTCAGCTCGTTGGCTGACGCATCGGCCCATGCGACCGCGTAGCCGGGAGCCGAA
The DNA here is from genome assembly GCA_900321495.1 of uncultured Planctomycetota bacterium. GTDB lineage: Bacteria > Planctomycetota > Planctomycetia > Pirellulales > Thermoguttaceae > RUG695. The sequence goes on along the minus strand of ONWH01000327.1, from coordinate 3,931 downwards.
AACAGCCAACCCGGGCTCCGGGTCCGGTAGCACCGGCGGGCGGTTTCCCCCACGGTAAGCGGCGCTGGGCGTACGCTCCCGTTGGTCGCTCTACAAAGCGCGTCTGCTGGGTTACCCGCACGCCACGCGGCGGTACGTTCTTGACGGATTTTGTTTTTGGTTTATAATCACGTTATATCATATAGAATATTATATAACGTGATTCACCGGGAGCCTACAATGCTTTTTGAATATTTGCAGGAACACTACCGGGAAGGTGAACCGATCTTTCTCGATGATATTCGTATCGAAGGAATGAGTCGGCCGAATTTCCGTCAGCAGATCAAGACATTGGCCGACAGCGGTAAAATCGTCCGTTACGAGAAGGGAATTTATTATATCCCCAAACCGGCCCGCTATCATTTTTCGACCGGTCCGAGTCCTGAAACCGTGGCGAATTACAAGTACATCGCCCGTCAGGGAAAGGTCAGCGGCTACTATTCAGGCGGAACTTTTGCCAATCTCATTGGCATTTCAAACCAGGTTCCGGCTAAAATGGAAATCGTCACCAACAACAGCGCCGCTATTGTCCGGGAAGTCGCCATCGGAAATCAACGGTTCATCGTTCGGCGTTCAAATGTGCCGGTTACGAACGAGAATGTCAGTGTTTTGCAGCTGCTGGGGCTCTTAAAGAATCTTGATTCCTATCTCGATTGCGGATATACAAATGCCCGGAACAGGATCAAAACTTATTCTCTGGCGAATAAAATAACCAAAGGGGACATTGACCGTTATATCCGGTCTTTTCCCGATTCCGTCTATCGGTTCTACTACGAAATGAGGCTGGACGATGTACTTGCACCGTGACAGGAAACTGTTTACAGAGATCGTTGACGAGACGAGCGGAAGGACCGGTATCGCGAGATCCATCATTGAAAAGGACTATTATGTCACGATGATCCTGAAGCTCTTGGCTCAATCCGCTCTGAAACCGGTCTTTAAAGGGGGAACTTCACTTTCAAAGTGCTTTCGTCTGATTAACCGGTTTTCAGAGGATATTGATATAACTTTTCCCGAACATTTGGGAGAAGCCCGCCGGAAAAAACTCAAATACAAAGTTCTGGGACCGATCGGCGATGAACTCGGCATGACTATTGAAAATTGGACTCAAATCGAGAGTGACAAGGACTATAACCGCTATATCTTCAGCTATCCGTCGGTCGTTACTCCGCCGATAAAAGGTATCACATCAGCTGTTCTTTTAGAAACGGCCCTGATTTCCTATTCCTTCCCAACCGAAGAAAGAGATGTTGGTAATCTTATTTTTGACGCGGTAAAAAACGACATTCCAGAGCTCATAACGGACTGCGGCCTGACCCCTTTCCCTATGAAAGTTCAGTCTGTTCGCAGAACATTTATCGACAAGATATTTGCGCTCTGCGATTATTATCTGGAGAACAAGACAAAACGATTTTCAAGACATCTTTATGATATTCATATGCTGTATCCTTCGGTTAAGATTGACGATGCGTTGAAAGAACTGGTCGAAAAGGTGCGCGAACATAGAAAAATGTTGCCTATTTGTCCGTCGGCCCGGGACGATATTGATATAAAAACCGTGATCGGCGAGTTTCTTGATTCTGATTTTTACAAACAGGACTACGGAGAGAGCACGAAAGACCTTCTTGCTGATAACATCACCTACGAACAGACGGTCACGACTCTGCGTGAAATCGCGGAAAAACTGTTTTGAATCCCCGCGGGCCGGTAGCACCGGCGGGCGGTTTCTGACGGCAGGCTACGCAGCCGCACACGCCAATGCGACCGCGAAGCCGCGGGCCGAAAATTGCCAACCCGGGCTCCGGGTCCGGTAGCACCGGCGGGCGGCGGCTGAAAACACCAACTCGGATTCCGGGGGATTTTTTGGGTCTGAGAAAGTCGGCAGACTCCGAAATTATGTGTACAGACACGTTTTTTCGGAGTCTTTCGACCATTTTAGGCGCAAAACACTCCGAAATTCCGTGTACAGGCACGTTTTTTCGGAATGGAATTGAAACGGGTCCAGCGGCTCCGGGTCCGGTAGCACCGACGGGAGATTCTGACGGCAGGCTGCGCAGCCGCACACGCCGATGCGACCGCCCGAAGGGCCGGGAGGTCCCGAGCCGGGACGGGCGGTTTTCCTCACGGTAAGCGGCGCTGGGCGTACGCTCCCGTTGGTCGCTCGACAAAGCGCGCCTGCCGTGTTGTCCGCACGCCGTACACGCCAATGCGACCGCGAAGCCGGGAGCCTGTAATCGCCCACCGCGGCTCGCGGGCTGGGCAGCGGTTGAAATAATCGCGCGGGGGGGCTAAAATGGGCGCGGGGCGGCGGTCCGGCATCGGGTCCGGCCGGGTACGGTTTCATTCAGATGGGGCGGCATCAGCGTGGCCATTACGGAAGAGAAGGCTAAAGGGCGTTTCTACACGCCCGGTCACATCGTCAGGAGCATACTGAACATGTCCGGCTACCGGGGCCCGGGCATTCTGCGGCGGCACGCGATCGACAACAGCTGCGGGGACGGCGCGTTTCTCGACGAGATGGTGAGGCGGTACAGCGCCGAGGCGGTCAAGGCGGGATACAGCGGCGCGGAACTGGCGCGCGACCTGGGCACTTATATTCACGGGCTGGAGATCGACGGGGCGGAAACGGCCAAGGCGGCCGCGCGGATCGCGGAGACCGCCCGCCGGTACGGCGCCGCCGGCGTGCGGTGGGACGTCCGGTGCGGGAACACGCTGACCGAGACGCGGTACGACGGCAAGATGGATTTCGTGCTCGGCAACCCCCCTTACGTCCGGGTGCATCATCTGGCGGACGCCTACGACGCCGTGAAACGGTACAGGTTTTCGCGGGCGGGCATGACCGATATTTTCATCACGTTCTATGAAATCGGGCTCAACATGCTCAGGCCGGGCGGGACGCTCGGCTACATTACGCCCAGTTCCCTGTTCCACAGCGGGGCGGCCGCCGACCTGCGGCGGCATCTGGCCGACGGCGGCCTGATCCGCGCGGTGGCGGACCTGAAACACTATCAGCCGTTCGAGGCGACGACGTACACGGCGATCATGATTCTCCGGAAAGGGGATCCCGGCCGGGCGGCTTCCGTCAGGTACTTCGGGTACGATCCCGCCGGGGAGACCGAGAGGTTCGTCTGCCGTCTGACGCGCGGCGAGTTCGAGATCGGGGGCAATTTCTATTTCGGGCCGAAGAGGGCGCTGGCGCGGCTCGGCCGGATCCTGAACGTTCCGGCGCGGTATCCCGGGCTCGACGTCAAGAACGGGTTCGCGACCCTTCTGGACAGCTTCTTTATCGGCGACCTCCCTTTCAGCGAGTATGTCATTCCGGTCGTCAAGGCGTCGACCGGCAGGAGCTCGAAATGCCTCTTTCCCTACGACCGGTCGGGGCAGCCGGTTCCGTTTGCCCGGCTCGGGAAGAACAGGCTCATCGCGGCCCGCTACCGCGAATACGAGACGAGGCTCAGGGGGCGGAGTCTGACCGACCCGGACCGGTGGTACGGGTTCGGCCGGACGCAGGGGATTTCGGACGTCTATAAGAGGAAATACTCGGTATGCCCCATCATCAGGACGCCGGAAGACCTCAAGATCACGTTCTGCGGCGAAGGGGTCGGCGTTTACGGCGGCCTTTACATTCTGACCGACCTCGACCGGCGGACGATCGAAGACGCCCTGCTGACGGAAGACTTTATGGAATACGTCGCCCTGCTCGGCAAATACAAGAGCGGCGGCTACTACACGTTCTCCTCAAAAGACCTCAAACGCTACCTCGTCTGGAAACTTTCGGAAACGGCGGGGAGGGAGCCCTCCGCCCTGTAAGCGGAGGAGGGACCCGCCCGCTGAAATACACAGATAGTTTAAAGGCGATAAAAAAGCAGAGAAACCCGGTCAAGGCCCCTCT
>ONWH01000328.1 GCA_900321495.1 uncultured Planctomycetota bacterium | reverse complement strand
CGCCGAGCAGGGGGTCGCTCCGGCGCGCGCGTTCCTCGAATCGATGAAAGCGCCGAACCTGGTGGTCGATATGGTTCTCCCCCTGGTACGGGAACACATGGTTGTGATACATCACATGCTCGGCGCGCCGACCCCGCGGGCGGTGCGCCGCCTGGCGTGCAAGCTGGAGCCCGCCTCGCTGCGCCTCTGGGTGGCGCTCTGCCGGAGCGACGCGCTCGGCTGCTTTCCGCCGGCGACCGAACTGAGGAATATCCGGTTCCGCGCCGAGGACTGGCTTCAGACCGCGCAGGAGGCGAACGTGGTCAACGAGAAGCCTGCGCAGCTTGTTCAGGGGCGCGACCTGATCCCGCTCGGCGTCCGTCCGGGTCCGGAGATGGGGCGCATTCTGCGCGCGGCGTACGGCGCGCAGATCGAGGGTGAATTCGCGACCTGCGCCGAAGGGCTCGAATGGCTCAAATCGCACGGATTGCTGAAATCATAGACACAAGGGAGTCTGAAACGGACGATGCGTACCATAGCGATCATGAATCAAAAAGGGGGTGTCGGAAAGACCACCACGTCGGTCAACCTGGCCGCGGCGCTCGCGCGCCGGGGGAAACGGGTCCTTCTGATCGACATGGACCCGCAGGCCCACGCCTCGCTCTATCTGGGGATGGAGGCGAAGACCGGCGAGCCGTCGGTTTATGACGTGATGACCGGCGACGCCGCGGTCGGCGCGGTCTGCCGGCAGGCGGCCGAACGCCTCTGGGTCGTTCCCTCTCACCTCGATCTGGCGGGGGCCGAAGTCGAACTGGCCGGCGAGATCGGGCGGGAACGGATTCTGCGCGGGAAACTGAGTCTCGAACGGACCGCGCCCGACGGCGCGCCGTACGACTATCAGATCATCGACTGCCCCCCGTCCCTGGGGGTTTTGACGATCAACGCGCTGACCGCCGCCCGTGAAATCATCATTCCGCTCCAGCCGCACTTCCTGGCGCTGCACGGGCTCGGAAAACTGCTTCAGACGATCAAGCTCGTGGTCACGCGGCTCGACCATCCGGAGCTCCGCCTTTCCGGAGTCGTCTTCTGTCTCTACGACGCGGGAACGACGCTGGCGCGCGAAGTCTCGAATGATATACGCCGCTTTTTCGCCGACGAGAAGGAGCGCGATCCGAATTCCCCCTGGGCCGACGCCGAAATCTACCGGACGAAGATCCGCCGGAATATCCGTCTGGCCGAAGCGCCGAGCTATGGCGAGTCGATTTTCGACTACGATCCGAAATCGAACGGCGCCGACGATTACGCCGATCTGGCCGCCGAGGTCGACGGGTGCAAACGGGAATTCGCCGCCCGAAATAAAGCCAAAAACACGCTCCGTAAGGAGCGCGTCCCTTCCGAAAAAACCGCGGCCGGCAGCGCCGCGCCGGCCGAGACCGCGCCGGCCGCCGAACATTCCGCCGAAAAGACGGCGGCCGACGAATCGGCGCCCGTCTATTTTGCCCCGAACCCGCTTTCAATGGAAATCGACTGAGGTTATTCCCATGGCGCCTGTGATCACCCTCCTAACTTTCATTCTCGGTCCCTGGATGGTCGCCTACGATGAGGCCGCGTCCCTCCTGACGGTGAACAACACCGAACACCACGTTGTCGTGAAGGGGACACTCGCCTTTGAAAACGAGGAGGGCGTCTGGCAGGTTGCCCCGGCGCGGGACGGCGTCCGCGACCGCCTCGCCCTCGTCGACCCGTGGGGGTCGGTGCAGGGGTATATCACGTTCCAGCAGAACGGCGGCCGTCTGACCCTCCTGGTCCATCACCGGACGCGGCAGTTCTACCAGGGAAAACTCACCTTCGACGGACAGATTGAGTTCCGCCGCGAGAGCTTCGCCTGCCAGACGGTTCCGACCCCGGGTTCGCGCGTGCTTTCGCTCGGGAGCGGACCGGCCGATTCGGCGCATTGCGATACACTCTTCGCGCGGGAAGAGGATCTTGCGCTGCAGGTTCTGGGGGGTGAGAGAAAAGAGATCGCCGATCTTGGAAACGGCGTCTACCGCCTTTACGCGGTCTGCGACGTCGCCAAGAGCGAAAACGCGTCCCTTTCGCTTAACGTCGAGCCGGACTACTACAAGTCGCGCTATATTCCGTACTACAAGCCGATCGACCGGAAACGGTGCCCCGTTCCTCCGACCGGATGGATGTCGTGGAACGTCTACTTCGACAAGGCGACCGCCGAGGACAACCTCGCCGAGGCGCGGCTGGGGAAAGAGTACTTCCAGCCGTTCGGAATGGAGTTCTGGTCGATCGAGTCGTGGCAGGCGAACTCCGATCAGTTGCCGGTCAGCAAGTTCCACAACCTTGACCTGGAGCCGAACGCCGGGCAGTTCCCCGAAGGGATGAAAAAGCTCGCCGACGATATCCGCGCGCTCGGTTTCCGTCCCGGGCTCTGGACGGTCCCCTACGGCACCGGCGACGAGGCGTTTTACCAGGCGCACAAGGACTGGTTCCTTCACGACAAGGACGGAAAGCCGGTCGACACATGGGCGGGCCGCTACACAATCGACCCGACCGTTCCCGAGGCGCTCGATAACATCCGGCGGATTCACGAAGTCGCCGCCAGACAGTGGGGCTACGAGTTCTTCAAAGTCGACGGCATGTCGGGGGGCGG
>ONWH01000330.1 GCA_900321495.1 uncultured Planctomycetota bacterium | reverse complement strand
TTTATTAGTGTTGTCAGTTTTAAGAAAAACGAATAAAATCTCTCATCGAGCGCGGATGGGGATGATGGAGACTCTGACAATTCGCCGATAAAGGCGAAAATGTATTATCCGCCCCGGCCGGCGCAGGCCGAAACAAAAGGGCGGGCCGTTTGAAGCCGAAAGGCGGACCGGCGGATTCGAAAACAGCGCAAGACGCACTGACGGGCAAAAGACCAAAAGACAATGCATTTCTCACTGATCGACAAGATTGACGTTCTGGAGCCGCACAAGAGGATCGTGGCGACCAAGTCCCTTTCCCTGGCCGAGGAGTACCTGCAGGATCATTTCCCCAAGTTCCCGGTCATGCCGGGTGTGCTGATGATCGAGGCAATGGCCGAAACCGCCGCGTGGCTCGTCCGTCAGGGTGAGGATTTCGCGCACAGCATGGTTCTCCTGAAAGAGGTCAAAAACGTCAAGTTCGGTCAGTTCCTGCAGCCGGGTCAGACGCTCACCCTCACCGCCACCCTTGTGAGCGAAGACGACTCCACCGCGGTTTTCAAGACCGACGGAAGCATCGAAGGGCAGCAGCGCGTCCGCGCGCAGCTGGTTCTGACGAAATACAATCTCGGCGACCGGAATCCGGGCAGAAAGACGACCGACTGCGATGTCATCGAAAGTCTGCGCAAACGGTTCAGCATTCTCTGGCGAGGAACCGAAATCGGCGGATAACGCCGTTTCGTTTTGTGATAATTTCCGACATTCACAATTTCTAGGATTCAGAAGGAAAGTTTTATGGCAAGCGAACAGGAAATTTTTGAACAGGTCCGTGAAGTCTTGGTTGACGCGCTGGCAGTGGACGAAGATGAAGTCTCGATGGAATCGACCCTGGTTGACGATCTGGGAGCCGAATCGATCGACCTGCTCGATATCGTTTTCCAGCTTGAAAAGAAATTCAACATCAAGATCAACCGCGGCGAGCTGATCCCGACCGAAAAGCTGGATGACCCCCAGTACGTCCAGGAAGGGAAACTGACCGAAGCCGGTCTTGCGATGCTCAAGGAAGCGCTCCCGAGCGCCGATCTCGAGACGTTCTCGCAGAACCCGGTGATCCAGAACCTCGCGAAGGTCCTCGCGGTCCGCGATCTGGTCTATCTGGTCAGCACCAAACTCGGCTGATTTTCCCGACGGCGGCCCTCTTTCGCGGGAAAGGGGCCCGTCTCTCTTTATCAGGACTGCCGGACCGAATCACGCGTTTCGGTTCGATCTACGCGGAGGTGATAAATGCGCTGGTTTTGGATGGACCGGTACACGGCGTTTGAAAGTGGCAAACGCGCGCAGGCAATCAAAGCGATCACGCGTTCCGAAGAGCATCTTTCCGATCATTTCCCCGGATATCCGGTGATGCCGATCGCGCTGGTGATCGAAGGGATGGCTCAGGCCGCGGGCGTCCTGATCCATCAATACTACGGTTTCTCAAAGAAAATCGTCCTGGGAAAGATTCCCCGGCTCGCTTTTACCGATGTCGACCTTGTCCCCGGTGACATTTTAATCTATGATATAGAGGTCGATTACATCCGCGACGAAGGCTCGATGGTCTCGGTTCAGGTGCACCGGGACGGCAAACAGATCGCCGAAGGGGCGATCGTCTTCGCCCACCTGGGCGAGGAATACGCCGACCAGCCCCTCTACGGAGCCGGCGACCTCGACAACCTGGTTCGCGCGTTCGGCGTCTTTGACGTCGGCGTATCGGCGGACGGTAAACCTCTGGCCGACCCGAGTCTGACCAGGGAGTGAAGCTCGAATTATCAGAAGTAAGCGATAGAAAAGAGGACGGACAGAATGGGACGTCGGGTTGTTGTTACCGGGATCGGACTGGTTACGCCGCTGGGTTTCGAAGTGGAAACCGTCTGGCAGCGCATCTTGAACGGGGAATCGGGCGTTGCGCCGATCACCCTTTTCGACGCGTCGAGCTTTCCGACCAAGATTGCCGCCGAAGTCAAGAACTGGGGCGACATGACCCCGTTCGGTGAAAAGAACGAAGACTGGGTCGGCCGCGACCGCCACATCTCGTTCGCCGTCGGCGCCGCCTACCAGGCGATGAAGGATTCCGGTCTCCTCGACACCGACTACGATCCGACCCGTTTCGGGGTCTATACCGGCGCCGGCGAGGGGAAACAGGACTTCGACCTGTTCACCAAACTGATCACCGAGGCGCTCGGTGAGGACGGTTCGGTCGACGTCGGCAAGTTCGTCAACAAAGGGCTTGAAATCCTGAACCCGGTCCGGGAAATCGAGCAGGAACCGAATATGCCCGCGGCATTCATCGCCGCCAAATTCGGCCTGAAGGGCCCCAACATCAACAACCTGACCGCGTGCGCCGCCAGCGCCCAGGCGGTCGGCGAGGCGTCGGAAATCATCCGCCGCGGCGAAGCCGACCTGATGATCGGCGGCGGTTCCCACTCGATGATTCACCCGTTCGGCGTCACCGGATTCAACCTTCTGACCGCCCTGAGCACCCGCAACGACGAACCGGCCCGCGCCTCCCGCCCGTTCGATAAGGACCGTGACGGCTTCGTTATCGGCGAAGGGTCCGGGATGGTCATTCTCGAAGAGCTCGAACACGCGCAGAAGCGCGGCGCGCGCATCTACGGCGAACTGATCGGTTACGGCTGCACGTCCGACGCCTACCGGATCACCGACATTCACCCCGAAGGGCGCGGCGCGGCAAGCTGCATGCAGATGGCGCTCGACACCGCCGGGCTGAAGACGACCGACGTCGACTACATCAACGCCCACGGCACGAGCACCGGCCTGAACGACCGTGTCGAAACGCTTGCCATCAAAAAGGTCTTCGGCGATCAGGCGTATAACATTCCGATTTCGAGCACCAAGAGCGAGACCGGCCATCTGATCGCCGCCAGCGGCGCGACCGAGATGATCTACTGCCTCCTGGCGATCCGCGACCAGATCCTCCCGCCGACGATCAACTACGAGACCCCCGACCCGAACTGCGACCTCGACTACATTCCGAACAAGGCGCGCAAGGCCGACGTCCGCGTGACGCTGAGCAACAACTTCGGGTTCGGCGGCCAGGATGTCACGCTCGCCCTGCGGAAGTTCGAATAAGCGATGCGCGTCGTCGGGATCGGCACAGACATCACAGAAATCGAACGTGTCGAGCGGCTGGTGAAAAAGCACGGCGACTTTTTTCTGCATCGCGTCTTTACCCCGGCCGAAGCGCGCTACTGCGGTTCGGCCCGCAGCAGCGGCGAGAGATACGCGGCGCGCTGGGCGGCGAAAGAAGCCGTCATGAAGGCGCTCGGAACCGGATGGAGCCAGGAGGTCGGCTGGACCGAAATAGAAGTTCTGCGCGACAGTGCCGGCCGCCCCTCGCTGAGCCTCACCGGCGGGGCGCTCAAACGGGCCGAAGCGCTCGGGATCACCGACTGGCAGATATCCCTTTCCCACTGCAAAACCTACGCGGTCGCCTTCGTCACCGCCTCGGCGCCCGACTGAACCGGATAATATCAGGAACCGCCCGCAAGGGCGGTTTTTTTTCGGCCCGATCCGCCGGCCCCCGGCTTTCGCCCGAAATCCCGCGTTTCGGGCCCGCTTTTCTCCCCGAGTCCCCGCTTTTCAAAAAAATTTACGGAATTTTCAGTTCTTCCCTGTTTACAGAACGAAAATTATGCTAAAATACAGCGTACATATCGGGTCTCTCCCGAACCTCCTGATTCCGTTTGCCGCGTTTCCGCGCGGCATCGGGTTTGGATTTTGGGGGGCGAACCGGATTCGACCGGGCATGTGAAGTGACGGGCTGCGTGTCGTGGTTGGTCAGCGGGCCACGTAAAAAGCCGACTA
>ONWH01000332.1 GCA_900321495.1 uncultured Planctomycetota bacterium | reverse complement strand
GCTCGAACGGGGCGAGATCGCCTCGCCCGGGACGGTGTGTGTTACTCGCGGCGAAAGTGCGTCGGGCCGCTCGACGGCGGTGCCGGAAGATCCCGACGCCCTCTTCGCGTTCCGCCGGGGGATTCTGCGGCATCTTCAAGAGATGCGCGTTCCCTACGTGGAAGAAGAGACTCCGGTTGTCTGCGGGTGGTATCCCGAGGCGCGGGCGGTCCTTCTCTGGAATCCCGAAAAGGTCGAGAAAACCGTTCATCTGTGCCTCGCCGGCCGGCGCACGTCGGCGGAACTTCCCGCGCTCGAGTCGGCGCTTCTGCTCGAAAACGGCGACGGGACGTACCGCGAAATGCGCATCGCGTAACCCCCGCCCCGATCCGAACCGGCTGCCGATGAATCAAGGCCGCTCAGTCGCTCCCCGAACGGGTGATCAGGGCGGCCAGTTCGTTCATGTTCATCTGCGCGCTTAAAAAACGGACACTTCCGTCGCAGATGAGCGCATGCGCTCCGCCGGGATGCTGACTACGGAAATCGTACTGGTAGTTCGAACAGTCGCAATTTGAGTCGCCGCTGCCGTCCGGATTCCACCACCATGTCCCTTTTTGAAAGCATTCGCAGCCGGGGCGGAAGTTGATTTCACGGTCGTTTTTCCGGAAGATGTTCGTTCCCATCAGCCAGCTGCCGTTGTCGTACGTTTTGGGCGTCGCGGTCTCGTACGACGACGCCTCGGCGAGCATGAGCGTGTTCGAAAGACCGTCGCGGATATCCGAGGCGCTGATCGCCCGGGTTTCAAGCATCACGCCGCGGTTGTCGTTTTTAAGCGTATAGCCGTCTTCTTTCGTTTCTTTTCCCTTTTCGCTGATCTTTTCGGTGATCACCCCGGCGTAGTGCGAAGGGGCGAGCTCCAGCTTTTCCAGCGCCCATCCTTTGTCTGGATTGTAATACTCAACCTCTCGGACCTCGCGGTCGCTGTCGGTCGGACAGATGTAGATCGGCAGAATCGTCTGACCCGCCTTGAGATTCTCCTCTTCGTACGCTTTCTTGTTGAAGTCGCACAAGTCCTGGACCTGCGCCGCTTCACAGAAAGGGAGGATCAGCGCGCCCCAGCCGAAAAGATTTCCTTTGTCGGTGTACCCGTCCGGCTGAATGTCGGAGATTTTGCCTGGCGGGAACGTTTCGAGCGCGGAGTGATAGGCATGCATGGCGATGCCGATCTGCTTTAGATTACTAGCGCACTTCATGCGGCGCGCCGCTTCGCGTGCGGCTTGCACCGCGGGGAGCAGAAGACCGATCAGGATGCCGATGATCGCGATCACTACCAGCAGCTCGACCAGAGTGAACCCGCACCGGCTCCTTCGGGAAGAATGTTTCCTGTACATGGAAACGCCTCCTTTCCAGACCAATGACAAACGTCCGAAAAGCGGTTGAGCATGAGGGGGACGACCCTGGCCGAAAAAGACAGTCCACCGCGGTTTTTCGACACAAACAAGAAACCGGCAGGTCTTCTGACTCCGGACAGCCCCGCCCGGCCTTCTCAAAGCCGCAGCTTCAATGGCACACAAGGGGAGAGGCCTTTCACGTCCGATACAGCGGCGGGGACCGTCCCGGCCTTTCACCGGGTTCCCTTACTCCGATTTCCTCAACTGCATTAGTAAATAAGTTATAGGGGGAGTTCGGCGATTGTCAAGGCATTTCGGCGCTCCGCCGCCGCTGAGCGCCGAATCAGGGGCCGGTCAGAACAGGGTTTGCGGAAAATCGAACTGGGACGGGTCGATCCCGAGATGTTCGAATCCTTTGGCGGTAACTTTTCTTCCGCGCGGAGTACGGATCAGAAGTTCGCTGCGAAGAAGGAACGGTTCGACCTCGTCGACCAGGGTGTCGGGCGCGATGTTCATCGTGTGCGCAACGGCCTCAACGCCGACCGGACCGCCGTTGAAAACTCGGCAGATCGTTTCTAAAAACCGGCGGTCGAACGGGTCGAGACCGAGCGCGTCGATTCCCTGCATTTCCATGGCCGCCAGCGCCACCTGCGGGGAGACCTTGCCGTTGGCGCGCGCATCGGCGTAGTCACGGACCCAGCGGAGACGGTTGTTCGCCAGACGGGGAGTGCCGCGGGAACGAAACGCGATCTCTTTGGCGGCGGTCCCGTCAATCGGCATCTGGAGTTTGACAGCGTTATTCAGAACGATCGTCGCCAGTTCGTCCGGGGTATAGAAGTCCAGATGCTCCCGCATCTGAAACCGGTCACGCATCGGGGCGCTGAGAAGGCCGGTTCGTGTGGTGGCGCCGATCAGTGTGAAATGCTTGAGCGGAATGTTCAGCGTTCGCGCGTTCGCTCCGTCGCCGTAAGTGTAATCGATTCGGAAATCCTCCATGGCCGGATAGATAAACTCTTCGACGGACTTCTGCATCCGGTGAATTTCGTCGATGAAGAGAACCGAACCTTCTTCGGCGTTCGTCAGATACGGGATAATATCTTTCGGCGCTTTAAGCGTTGCTCCGTTGGCGATCTGAAACGTGGTTCCCAATTCCCGCGGAATACAGGTGGCGAAAGTCGTTTTTCCCAGGCCGGGCGGGCCGTCGAACAGTATGTGGCCGAGCGGTTCGCCGCGCTTTTTTGCCGCCTCGATGGCGATCAGAATCCGCTCGTAAACTTCGCGCTGACCGACCATTTCGGCCATCCGCGTCGGACGCAGAAGAATATCCTCTTCGGTGACCGAATACCGTCTGCCGGTGGCGCGTCCTTCCTGGTCGCGGTCGTAACCGCCTTCGTAGCTGCCGTCGTCCCCGTCGTCCGGACCGTAGATCACTTGCCGTGCCATCATAAGAGCCTCATGCGGTTCATCGTCGTTTTTTGTATTTAAGACCTGTTCGGAACACGTTTGAAAGTTTGGCTTTGCTATCCCGAATTGCTGTTTTTGTCAGTCTGCGGCTTTTCAGCCGTTTTTGTTGTTTTTGTAGATCGCTTCAATAAGCGCCGTGGAATCTTTGAACTTCTTTTTCCCCCCTTCGGTTCCCTTGTCGATCAGCCGACGCGCTTCGGCCTCCGAATGACCGAGTGCCTGCAGGGCTTCGAATGTCTCGGCGATCACATCGAGAACTTCGGGTGTCATCTCATCGACTTCGGGGCGTGCCGCCATCAATGCGAACTTCGGTACTTTCCGGCGGAGTTTCGCCACGATTCTTTCGGCGGTGGCCGGCCCGATTCCGGGAAGCTGGGCCAGGAGCTTGACATCCTGGTCTTCGATGGCCGCCGCGATATCGCGCACGGGACGAACCATCGCGCGGAGTGCTTTTTTCGCACCGACACCGTCGACGATGCAGAACAGGTCGAAAAACTCGCGTTCGGCCTCCGAAAGGAATCCGAGCAGACGGGGAGCGACTTTCCCCTGGGTCAGATTTCCGTCGAGATAGACAATCGTGTGGAGCTGAATCTCTTTGCCGACTTCGCTCTGAAGCTGGCGGCGAGTGTAGTCGGGAATCCAGACCTCAAGCTGAAGCGGGCCGATCGCGAGAATGGCGCGTTCGTCAAAGAGTTTAACAAGATTTCCGGTGATCTGAGTAATCATATCAGCGCCCCCCTGCCGGATTAACGGCTTGTTCAGGTGTTGTCGGAAAGGGATTCGTTTACAGAAACGTGTAAAGATGGCAAAGCGCGATGGCCAGCGCATCGGCCACATCGGGCGGTTTGGGATAGGTCTTCAGTCCGAGCTCGTTCTGGATCGCCCGCTGCATCTGGTCTTTCGGCGCCCGCCCGTTACCGGTCAGCGCCTTTTTGACCGCGGTTGCTGCATACGGAACGACCGGAATTCCCGAAAGAGACGCCGCCAGACAGATCGCGCCGCGTGCGTGGCCCATCAGAACGGCGGTCATCGGACGCTTGTAGTGGGAATAGAGAGCTTCGAGCGCGAGTGACTCGGGCGAAAATTTCTCTACCACCTCGCGCACACCCTTATAGATATCGCGGATTCTCTCTTCGAGCGTCTCGCCGCGGCTCTTCACGACTCCGGCCTCAACGATGCGGATCTTTCGGCCGGTCAGTTCCAGAAGGGCGTAACCGGTGATCCGCAGACCGGGGTCAATGCCGAGAACCCGTACCGGAGTCGACACACCGCCCGGCATCGTCAGCTCCGCGACCAGGTGGTCTCGCCCGGACGGTCTTCCAGTGTAATTCCGACGGCTTTCAGATCGTCGCGGATCTTATCGGCGGTTTCGAAGTCTTTCCGCTTCTTGGCGGCCAGACGGAGTTCGATCAGAATCTTCATCAGCGCATCGGTCAGACCGTCGTCGGCAGCGGCCGGTTCGGCCTGCTCTTCCCGGAAGACGCCCAGAATCTGCGCGAGCTCTTTGAGTACCGTCATCGCCTCGGTCAATTCGGCCTTGTCGGCGTCGGTACCGCCCGTTTCAAGTTTTTTCTCTTCGATCGCGCGGTTCAGAAGGCGCGTCATATCGAAAAGGGTACCCATCCCGCCGGCGGTATTGAAGTCGTCGTCCATCGCGTCCAGGAATTTGGCGCGGCAGGCAAGCGCATCGGTCAGAAGTTTCTTTTCGGCGGGAACCGCGCCCCAACGGGCATCCCCCTCGGCGCGCGTCTTCGGCGCGGCGAGCGTGTAGAACGACTGACCGGTGACGAGCTTGAACCGCTTAAAGAGACGGTAGAAACTTTCAAGACCTTTACCGACTTCGGCCAGGCGCTCTTCGCTGTAATCGATCGGGCGGCGGTAGTGACTTGAAAGGAGGAAAAAACGGATCGTTTCGGCGGGAATCCGGGCGACCAGGTCGCGGAACGCGCTGGCCCCTTTCGACTTGCTGATCTTGCCCGCTTCCTGCGAGGCAAGGTCTCCCTCTTTGGCTCCCGATTCGGCGGCGCGGGTCTTGCGGCCGCCGACTTTCCCGACCTCGTTCGAGGCCTGCATCAGGCCGTTGTGCATCCAGTATTTCGCCATCGGTTTGCCGTGGCGGGCTTCACTCTGGGCGATCTCGTTTTCATGGTGGGGGAACTGCAGATCCAGCCCGCCGCCGTGAATGTCGAACGTTTCTCCCAGCAGAGCGCAGCTCATTACGGAACATTCGATATGCCAGCCCGGTCTGCCGGGACCCCAGGGGCTTTCCCACGAGGGTTCTCCCGGCTTGGCGCTTTTCCAAAGCGCGAAATCGAAGTCCGACTCTTTTCGGTCGGCGGTCCCACCCCCTTCGCCCGACATCTGCTCGAGAGTCCGGTTGCTCAGCTTCCCGTAGCCGTCGAACTTGGCGACGTTGAAATAAACATCCCCTTTCGAGGCATAAGCGTATCCCTTATCGATCAGGTCCTGGGTGAACCTGATGATTCCGTCGATATGTTCGGTCGCCCGGGGGAAGAACTTGATCGAGTTCACTCCCATCGTTTTCAGGTTGGCGAAGTAGTCGGCGGTCATCTCTTCGGCGACAGCAGACATCGGAATCCCGCGCCTGTTCGATTCGGCGATCAGTTTATCGTCGACGTCGGTGATATTGACCACAAAAGTGACATCGTAACCGAGATAGGTGAGATATTTGCTGACCGTGTCGAAGATGACCGGCCCGACCATGTGACCGATGTGGCTCGGTTTATAGACCGTCGGCCCGCAGAGATAGATACCGACTTTTCCTTCTTGGACCGGATGGAACGGTTCTTTTGTACGCGAAAGCGTGTTGTAAACTTGCAGCATTTTTTCTTCCTCCATTGAAGACGCGCCGCTCCGCCCTCGACCGCATGCCTTGCGGGGGCACCTTGAACGCGGCGAACAAATTTCCCCAATTATACCACATTTCCGCGTTTCGGAAAATGTTAAAGTTTTTCCTGTTTTTTGATCTTAATGGGCTTGCGCCGGAGCGGAATTGTTCTTCGCCGGCGCCGGCGCGGTGGGCTCATCAGCCTTTGCGACGGCGTCAAAGAAGAAACGCGGGAGCCGGTAGGTCTGCTGAATTTCGAGTTTGACCTGCGCCCGGCTCAGGTCGGGAAGGGGGTATGTCTCGGCGGCGGCAACTCCCGGCATTCCCAGGGGAGCGAGTGTCCCGTTCCCATTGGCGGGTAGGACGATCTCATCTCCCGTTTCGGCCACGGTAAGAGTAAGGTTTTCGCGGATCGGAAGGTTCAAGGACGCGCAGTCCGACGGAACGGGAAACTTTCCGATCAGCCGGTTCCCGTCCGAAAGAAGGGTGAGTTCGGCGGGCAGATCTTCCGCCCGGCCGGCCGTTTCGGTGATTTTCAGGCGGAGCGCATAGGCGCCTTTGGTCTCGTTCGGTTCGTTCCAGAGCGGAGCCGTCTCGGAGGTTTCCCGTTCGCCGGAAGAGTAGATTTCGGCGCTGAATTTGTCGCCGCGCCGTTCCGAGATGAATTTGACGATATCGTTTAAATCCGAGAAGATTCCGCCTTTCTCCTCTTCCTCCTTCAGAATAGGGGCGATCGGTGTGATCTCCCCCTTGATCTTATCGAGCGCGGTCTGCAGTTCACCGAGTGTTTCGAGCTGTTTCGAGTCGATCCGGTGATGGTGCCGCTCGACGATTTCGGTGATCTTTTCGCGGGCCAGACGCCTGCAGATGAATTCGGAGGCGGCGCGGAGTTCGTCGGCGTATTCGGGATCGAACTGCGCGAGCGTCTCGTACGGCAGTGAGGTCAGAAAGAGGGCGGCGCGGTCGAATCGCGCACGACCGCTCTGTGTCTCGTCGCCGAAGACTTTCAGAATCCTTTCAAACGCGCCGCAGATCGGTTCGGCGAATTTTTCGCGGGCGGCATCGCCGGAGAGGGATTCGCGCACCGCACGCGCCAGGAGGGTGTGTGCATCACGGCCGGCGCTGTCGGGGATCGTGTCGAGTTCGGCAGGAGAAATCGCGGAACTGAATGCCAAATTCGGGGGAACGATGTCCGGCTGCTGAATGTAGAGCCAGGCGACCCCCGCGACCGCGGCGGCGGTCAGGAGAGCGAGAAAAAAAATCGCGAAACCGTTCGGCCGTCCCGACGGTTTGGGCTTACTTTTGATCTGGTTCATTGTTCAAACTCTTCGGTGGAGGATTCGGTTTCGTAGAGGATCCCGGGGAACTTTGCCTTGACGGTTTCCGAAAGCCAGCGCGTCTGCGAGGAACCGGCCCGATCGGTCTCCAGTGCGTAGAATCGCGTGTATTCCGCGTCCGGCGGTTTCGCCAGCCTGTCAAGGTGTTCGGAAAGACGCTCGCAGAACTCCCGGGATGTGAGACCGGCGATGACGACCGGCTCGAGTCCGGCTGGCGCCAGAACGGCGCTGAATCCGGTCTCTTCATCCGGCGGATTGTATCGCAGCAGGATGACTCCGGGAAATCCGGCGGCGGAGGACGGAATATCCGGCGGCGGTTCCCGGACACTGTCTTTTTCCCCGCCCCGCTGCGGCATGTTTCCGACAGGTTCGGCGGCGGACGCCGCAGTCTCTTCCGTCGTCCGATGCACGGCGCTCCACGCCGCGAGCCGATTCGGCGGTACGGGCGGGGCGGGAAGCGGTTTCGGTCTGTTTTTCGGTACGGGTGAAAGCGTAGCGCGGATTTTCCGCGCCGCCGTTTTTGCTGATTTGCGTATCATTTCGACCCGCAGTAGGGGAGAGGCTCCCTCCGAACCGGAACGGCCGCCCCCGCCGCCGGTGCCGAGAAGGAAGAGCGCCGCCAGCAGGAGCATGAGGAGGAGAAGGGGGATGAGACATCCCCGGTTCGGCTTCTTTTTGCTCATCGTCTCAGTACGCTTCCCTGCGGGACTTCACGAGCCCGCATTACGGGGTACCCCCAAATCTTTTCCATCGATTCAAGCGCGTTGTCCCAATGTCCGTCGAACGCTCCCTTTTCGGAAACCAGGATAATCAGGGGCGTCTCACCCCGCGCTTTCACCGGTTCGGCCAGGCGGCGGATATCGGTATTCGAGTTCTGATCGATTTCATCACCGAGGGAAAGGTCGTTGTTCAGTACAAAACACTTGTTCCGGTTCGGGCCGTCGCATTCGGCGAAGAGCCAGATCGGTTCCCGTCCCCCCTTGATGAAACTCCATCCCGATTCACCCGACAGGTGACTTGTCTGTTTCTCCTTTTCACGCTCGGTCTCCTGCGACAGATTGGCAGCGGCGACCAGAATAATGAAAAATCCGAGCAGAAGGAGGGTGACATCCATCAGCGAAAGGAAACGGGCCAGAATACGGCTGATATTCACGGCGCTACTCCTTGTTCGACGAGGTTCGCGGGAGAGAAAGCCAGACCAGCGCGTTGATCAGAAGGTTGGGAATCAGGAAGAAAAGCCCGTTGGCCGTCGTCGTCAGCGCCGGGGCGAAATCCTGGACGAACGTCTTCATCTGCGCCATTGTCATGACGGTGTTACCCTCTTCGGCGCCGAACGCCTTAAAGGTGAACAGGAGCGCCTGAACCGTTCCGAGCAACCCCATCAGCGGGAGCAGCTCGCTCAGCAGAAGGAAATACTCCTGGATCCGTTTCAGCCGCGGATGCGGTCCGGCATTGTCGGCAAAGGCAACCGCGAGGAAAAGAAACACATGTGCCAGAAGCAGAAGACTTCCGAACCCGACGATGGTCCAGTCGAGGCAGGTAAAATCGTGACGGAGTGAAAACATGGGATATTTCCTTTGCTGTGTGTTGCGCGGCGGGCGGCCCTACTTGCGATCAACTGTTTCAATTTGTATTCCGGGGAAACTGTCTCGCGCGAGCCTGGCGGCCTCTTCGACCTGCGAGGCGCCGGGTGCGCCCGCGTTTTCGACGCAGAGACGGTCGAACCGGAATTGCGGCTGTCCCGCGAACGACTCAAACGCCTCGGCCAGATCTTCGTTGAACTCTTTGGCCGTGTCGCGGCGGACTCGGACCGCGGGAGTGATCTGCGCCGAAAAGTCGGGGTCTCCGGTTCCCGTGTAGCGCAGATAGAGAGCCGCCGGGCGCTGTCCGTTTCCCAGCCGCGAAAGAATTGCGCTTTGCCGGTCGCAGACCGCCCGGAGACGGCCGATCTCGTTTTGCGCCGCGGAGATCGCCTCGTTCCGCTCGGCGAGCTGTCGGCGCAGATATTCGTTTTCGGCATTCAGCTCCCCGATTTCCGCCGGAACGATCACCATATCGATCGATTGCCGTGGTTCTTCCGTGCCGGGGGAGGAGACTGCGTCCGGCGGCGCCGAACCGAGGGTGACCTCTTTGGCTCCGTTGTCGTGACCGCCGCCCGAACCGATTCCCGTGCCGGTGCCGGTTCCCATCCCGACCGCGCCCCCTTTCCATGCCCACCAGGCAACGGCGATGAGAAAGGCGAAGGCCAAAACTGTGAGGAGTTTTGATTTCCGGGCCATTCCCATAAAGAGGATGGCAATCGACACGCAGATTCCGAGCAGGAAGATCAATTTTGGAACGATTCTCAGGTAGTCCGCAAGGGCAAAAAACATAATCGTCACCTACGAGACCCGAACGGACCGGCACCGCAGTCGGCGGCGCCGATCACAGGCGAGAGAAAACCAAGGGGGTGTCTTACCGCAATGCGGCGTCGAACCGTTTTCCGGTTCAGAAGAGAACGGCGGAGAATTCTTCGCCGGCGGCAAAGACGGTGTCGACTGATTCCGCGGGCAGGTCAGCGCGCGCCGGCGGGTAATAGAGGGGAGTATCGGTGGAGCTCTTGAACCAGTTCGACATCAAAAAGCTCCAGTCTGCCGGACCGATCAGGCCGTCGCCGTCGATGTCGCAACGGGGGTCCCAGAGCGAACCGCCGGAGGAACCGAGCCAGTAGGACGAAAGGAGCGCGTGATCGCCGACTCCGATAAAACCGTCGCTGTCGATATCCATTGGACAGACCCGGAGCGAGGAAGTGCCCGACCAGGGGGAATTTCCGTATGTGGTTCCGTTTCCCAACGCGCGGACACGGTAGTAGACGAGCGAACCGTAGGTGAGCCCCGTCACCACGTTACTGATGCCGGCGGTCGTTGCCGAATTCCAACTCGTTTGATCGGTCGACCACTGCAACTCGTACTGGACCGCGTTCGAGACGGCATTCCAAGCGGCCTGATGGCGGTTCGCACCGTACGATGAAATGCCGGTTAGGGTCGGCGCGGTCAGGGCGGGGAGCGGAGAGCCCGATATGGTGAAGGAAACCGAGCTGTAATCGATTTCAGTGTTGGAAAGAGTTCCGTAGGTCAGACGGGTCAGATTCAGCGCCGGATTGGTTGCGCCTTTGAGCGTGGGGGACGCCGCCGAAACGGTGACTGTGCCGGAACCGGAAACGTTCATCGCGGCATAACCCAAAAGCGCCCAGTTCGAAACGCCGACCGTGGTCGCGTCGACTTTCGGGCATCCGCCGAAGAGGGAGAGGCGTCCGGAGACCGACGAGTCGACCAGATTCGTCGCTTCGGTAAAGACGCTTCCCGTATGATAGGAACCGTAGGTCAGCTGCGGATAGGTATAGTTCAGATCGACGTAGCCGCCGGTGATTCCGAGCGAACTTCCATCGATATTTTTGACCCAGACCTGGGCGTAGACGGTTGAGCCCCCCTCGGCGTTGGTGATTGAAGCGGGGAGAGCCGAAATTTCGGAGACCGTGGGCGCGGTGTTCGAAACGACGACCGAAACGGAAACCTTTGACGTGGATACGCCAACGATCGATGCCGTGCAGACGGCCGAGGCGGGAAGGGTATAATTTTGAGTGCCCGGCCCGCTCATCGTGTAGGAAACGGTCACGTTGTAGGTGCCGACCGCGGCGCTCGGGAAGGCGCCGTACGCCGAAACGGTGACTGCGTCAGCCTGAATGATCCCGCTGACCGAACCAAGGTTGACCGTAGCGGCGGTGGTGCCGTCGTACGATTTGTCGGAGACAGTTGTGCCGGTGATGGCGATCGGCCGCGCGGTTATGGTCACCGTTGCCGAACCGGTCCACGGCGAGTAGCCGCTGCGTTCTACTTTGACGAAGACAGTATTGCTTCCGACGTTTGTGTAGCTCGGAGGTGCTGTCAGCGAATAGTTGACCCCGTCGGTGCTGTAACGGACGGTATCGGTCACAAGAGTGCCGTTGAGAGCGACGGTGTGGGAGTTGCCGTCGTAAATACCGGTGTATCCCGTCACGGAAATGTCGAACGACGGCTTCGACTGCGATTCATAGGCGCCGATATCGACAATGTTGTTGACGATGCGCGCACCGCCGGACAGATCCGTCGTCAGGGGGGCGCCGCTCGAGGCGATCGCATAGGAATTGTTCCCGACATCGATTGCCGCAGATCCGCTGGCGAGGGTGTAGTCGCCGGCGGAAGGTTTGGTGAACAGGGCGGTTGAGGACGATGTGTAGACGATGTTGTCGTTTCCGGAGATCGTTTTCGACGAGAGATTGTTCGATCCCGTCGCGGTGCCGAAGATGTCGCGCGTTCCCGCCAGGCTTGCGCTGCTTGACTGCGTGTTCGAATAGACGATCGTGTTGTAGAGGAGGAGAGAACCCGATTCCGAGGCATCATGGTAGATTCCGCCCCCCTGGGCCGCACGGTTTCCCGCAACGGTGCAATTTCGCGTGGTGGCAGTGCCGCTGTTCCATATGCCGCCGCCCAGTTCCAAGGCGCTGTTGTTGGAGATGCGGCTGTTGATTACCATGATTGTGCCGAAATTGCGGATTCCGCCCCCCGAAACGGCGGTGTTTCCCGAAATGACGGTGTTGGTGACGACCAGGGTTCCTTCGTTGTAGAGGGCTCCGCCGTTGGCTGTGGTCGAGTTGCCCGTAAAGCTGCAGCCTGTGACTGTGAAGTTCCCCGTTTTGTTTGAAATTCCCGCGCCCAGATAGGATGAATTGCCGGTAAAGGAGCAATTCGTGACCGTGACAGTCCCTCCCACATTCCGCATTGCCCCGCCGTAGGAGTGGCCGGTGGCACTACACGCGTTGAAATTGCAGTGGTCGACGAGAAGGCCGCCCGTATTGTAGATGCCGGATCCCTGACCGCCGCTTCCGGCGTTTCCCTTGGCGATGTTGAGGTAGTCGATGGTGACGATTCCGCCTGCCGCGGCTGTATAGAAGATCCTGCTCCTTCCGCCGCCGCTGATCGTGATCCCGTTCACGCCGGAGGCGGCCAGATTGGACCCGGTAATGGTGATCGCGTTGGTGATCTTAATATGCCCGCCGGTCAGGTTGATCGTACCGCCGTGGAGGGACGAAGCAAATGTGATCATATCGCCGCTTGCGGCCCAACTGACCGCTTCGCGCAGAGAGACCAGACCGTCCGTGTCGCTGACGGTATCGGAAAGGGTTGTGACAACCCATGTGGTTGATTGTGTCGGCTGGGGGAGCTCCGTGACAGGCGCTGTTCCCGATGCAACGGTTAAAAGATTTCGCTCTTCAAGAGATTCAAATCGAATGCGGCGCGGCTTCAACATGGTCAAACTTCCTTGTCCCATCTGGTTGAGAAGGATCATTCCCGGCCGGAAAAAACGAAAAACTGTTTCACCGAGCCGGAAGTTCACCGATTTTTGCGGATTATATTGATATCGGCCGAAATCTGCAAGCGCAAATAATATGCCGCATCGGGAACCGGCCGGTATAGAAAGCCGCCGGGGAGAAACGAAAAAAGCGCGTCTCCCGGAAGGAAACGCGCTTTGACCCATACGGGAAAGGGCGGAAGGATCACTCCCCCTTGAGCTTCAGATTGAAAAGGTCGTTGAGCTTTTTCTTGATCTCGTTGAGGCTCGTTACACCGAAGTTTTTGCTGTTCATCAGTTCTTCGGCAGTCGTGCGAACCAATTCGCCGATCGTGCGGATATCCTTGCGGCTGAGGCATTTTTTGGCACGAACCGTAAGGTTGAGCTCGTCAACCGAACGGCTGAGAACCGAATCGCTCGAAAGTGAATCGGCGCCCGCCTCCGCGGCATCGGTGTCGAAAGCGGCTTCCGGTTCATCGACCAGAGGTCCGGTTCCGAGCCGGATGCCGGCGTCATCGAGAATCCGCTTGATTTCTTCAAGGCTCGAATCGCCGAAGTTCTTGGTGGCGAGGAGTTCTTTTTCGGTGTGTGAGCAGAGGTCGCCGAGCGTTTCGATTCCCATTGCCTGGAGCGCTTTCCGGGCGCGTGCCGAAAGTTCGTAATCGGAAACCTGCTTGTCGTAGATCGACTTTGCCGATGATGTGTACCGCTGGCGCCCGGTCGACCGGCCGCGGTTGAGCGAGGCTTCGGCGTCTTTGATGTACATCTGGGCTTTGATGTTGGTCGGGTCGGTCTCAAGCACGCGCTTGTAGCAGTTGACCGCCTCTTCGTAATTTTCGCGGTCTTCGTAGAGAAGCCCCAAGTTGATGAGCGCACCGACGTAGGTCGGGTTCAGGCAAACCAGACGCTGATAGAAGGCGAGCGCTTCGTCGTCATTGCCACGGCGTTCATTTTCGAGCGCCATGCCGAAGAGGGCGCCGGGGTTGTTCCGGTCCGTCTCGTAGGCACGTTCATACCATTTGATCATCTCTTCCGGTGTTTTGCAGATATCCTCATTGGCGTTGGTGATCAGGTCGGCTGTTGTCGCACCGCGCTGATAGAAGTATTCGACTGTCTGTTCGGTCTCGCCAGAGATGTTGTCGAGCTCTTTAAGCGATTCCTCGGACTTCCCCTCGGCACGATACGCCTCGGCGCGCCCCAGAGCGCAGTCCCCTTTGGGATATCCCGCCTTTTCAGCCTTGTCGAAACATTCGATGGCGGTTTTGTTCTGCCCCAGACGAAGCGCGATCATTGCCCGATAGAAGGGGTTGAGCGAGCTGGCGCCGTCGTTTTCTTCACCCAGGGTTTGGGCGGCGGCGCCATAGTCACCGACCAGGTATTCGCAGACACCGAGTTTTACCGTGTCGAACGGGCTCAGCTCGGCCTGTTTGGCGGAGAGTTCAGTCACAGCCTCCTGCAGTTCGCCGAATTTGCCCGGGTCACGGCTGATTTCCTGGGATAGTTGTTTGATATTGCTCGGCCCAAAAGTCGCGCCGGGGTTGACGACTCGATCTTTGAGGCTCGGTTCGGCGGCTGACAACGACGACTTGTTGATTTCCATAAAACCCTCGCTTGCGAGTACCGTAAAAACCCGCCCGCCGAAAAGCCGCGAAGCAAAGGGCGACCAAACGGGGGAGACGGCCACAAAATGACACTTCCTATTTTTATACAGCAAAAGGGGAAAGCCGTCAAGACAGGAGGACCGACCGAAATCCGTATTGGACATGGGGCTGTTTTTTTACTATAATGTATCATAATGCCCGAAGAGGCGCATTTCCGCGGAGGGGGGTGCCGAAGCAGAAGCATCGGTCTGTTTCACAGTGTCAAGAATCACCGAAGACTATCTGATGGGAGGATGCCGTCTATGGTCTATACCATACATTATTTCGCCCGAATCGCAGGTTCATTCCTCTTGGCCGCAGCGGTTCTGATTGCTCCCTGGCTTTTCCGCTCGTCCGTTCCAAACGCCGAAATCACGGTGCGCGCATTGGTGACCGGCGCAACGTTCGCCGCCTTGGCGGCGCTTTTGATCGCTCCGGCGCGGGTACGTCGGATTCGAAATTTTTCCAGGCTGATCCCGACGGCGCTGATTCTTGCGGCGGGCCTTTTAATCGGCTTGTTCCAGATCATTCCCCATCCGGGCGGAATTGCGAAGTATTCACCCGGCGTGGCGCGGTACGCTTCGGAACTCCTTCCCGAAAGAGAGAGTCAGGAAGCCGCCTTTGAGTTTGAACTGATCCAGGAAGAAGGGCTCCACTCATTCCCCGATCCCGGATTCTGGCCGAACGCCATGTCGATCTGCACGCAGGTGACGAAAGACCAGATATCGGAACTCATTTACGTCTTTGCCGCGTTTGTTTCGGCGGGGATTCTGTTTCAGACGAAACGTCAGCGTCTTTTCCTGTGGCGGGCGATCGCTGTCAACGGTGTCCTTCTGGCCCTGTTGGTGATCGGTTCGAAAATGTTCGGGGACCGGCTTCCCGGCTACCGCGCTCTTTGGCCCGAGGCAAGTTGCGGTCCGTTGATTAACCGGAACAATATGGCGGGGTATCTGGCGATCTGCCTTTCCCCCGCCGTGGCGCTTTTCCTTTTGGAAGTTCTGGGCGGAATCCGCCGCCGGGATGACGAGGAAATCTACTACGAGGGGATGCGGGTCGAAAGCCGGTCTCGCATACAGCGGTTTTTTAACGGCATCTCCGACTTTTTCGCCCTTTTTTCCGGGCGGATGATCCCCTGGATTCTGGCCGTGGCACTGATCATGGCGGCAGCGGCTGTTACCCTTTCGCGGGGCGGGACTCTGGCGGCCCTTTTTACCTTCGCGACTGCGGCGGTCCTCTTTTCGTTCAGACGGCGGGCCGGACTCTACGTTGTTCCGGTTTGGGCCGGGCTCTTTATCGCATTTTGCCTTCTCTTCTGGCTTGGCGTGAACGAGCCGGTACAGAAACGAATGGAGACCCTGATCGACACCGATCAGCACGCGAGCGAGTTTGCCACCAATCCGCGGCTTGATAACTGGAAGAGCGCTTTTGAAACAGCAAAATCGTACGATTTGCGCGGTTCGGGACTCGGCACCTATCCTCTGGCGAACCGCAGCCGCGACAGAGCCCTGCGGACCGACCGCTACTTCTTCTTTGCCGAGAATGTCGTGATAGAGATCCTTGTTACCGCAGGGATGCCCGGGGTTTTCCTGCTGTTGTGCGGGTACCTCTTTTTCTGGTACTATGTCGTTTTGGCGTTGAAGATGGGGAAAGATGTTGAAGAGCTCGAAGAAACCGAAGAGAATAATCTCGTTTATGCCATTAAGTGCGGGAATGCCGATTTAACCTACATCTTCGGGATCGGGATCGCCGCGCTTCTGGTCGGACAGACTGTATCGGGGAGCTTTGACTTCGGGCTTTTCCTTTATCCGAATGCGCTGGCCGCCGCGCTTCTGCTCGGTTCGTTCGCCGGCGGCCGCCTGGACGACAGTGATGATTCGGCAGATGATTTCTCCCCTTGGGTTGCCGAAGAACCGGTGAAGCGGCGTATTCCGGCGTTCCTTGGCGTACTGGCTTTTTCGATTCTCGCCTCGGTACTCGTCTTTCGGGCGTTTTTCTATGTGGTCGACCGGATCGAAACCGGCCGTGTGGTCGAGCGGTACCTGTCTCCCGTTCAGCCGAACGAGCGCGATATGACCTACTTCAAGAAAGCCGAATCCGATCTGAAATGGGCGATCGGCAAGCGTCCCGAAGACCCGGTTTTTCATTACCAGCTCTCTCAGGTTTACCAGGCGAAGTTTCGGCATCTTTTCTGGAATCAGCTCCAGCAGGAGAATCCCGAGACCGAAAAAGACGAACTTTGGCATCGGACGACTCCCGAGTCGGTTTATGCCAGCATGTATCCTCTGCTGCGCGGCAAGATGAAAGTCGTTCCGCGTCAGTTTCGGAATGACCCGATCGTCTCGGAAAACCTCCGTCCGGCTCTTCGCGAGCTCTGGAAGGTTCGCCGGCTCTGCCCGTTTTATCCCGAACCGTATATCGAAAGCGCGGTGATTGCGCCGCTTCTGTTCGAAATGGACGACTACGACGCGTTTACCCGGACGTCGCTCGACCGGCTGGCAAAAGTTTCGCCTAATGAGCCGAACGCATTTTTCGCGGCGGGCCTGATCGAGTTCCTTTCGGGGAACCGCGATGCCGCGGCGTCAAAGTGGAAAGAGACAGTCACACTTTCGGCCGACCGGCTTTTCGACATTACGACGATCCTTGCTTCGGACCGGCTCCGTGCCGATTTCCGTCGGCATCTGAGTGAGGTGATTGACGGGGACTGGGACCGGGCGCTTTTGGGGACCGCACTCTTTCCGAAAAAGGAAAGCCCGCTGATCCACGCCGTCTATCTCGAACTGATGGGGCAGATTCTCGCCGCCGCCGAGGACAAGACCGCGCCGCAATGGTACCACGACAGTGCCGTCTACGCAGCCCTTTCCGAGAAACCGGCCGAAGCGCTCGATTTCTATAAAAAGGCGACCGAAGCGGATCCGTTCAACGCCGCGTGGCATTACGAGTTCGGCGAGTTCCTAACCGGAGCGAAACGGAACGCCGAGGCGGCCGACGAGTACGCCCGCGCCGCCGATCTTGACCCGAAAAACCGCAAGTACCGCAAAGCGGCGGGGAGGTAGCCGCGGCGCCCCGGCACAATAAAAACCCGGGCTTTTCCGTAGAGAAAAGCCCGGGTTTTTATTCGGTGTACCCAAACGCGTCCGTGAGATTACAGGTTAAACGCTGCCTTGAACGCGCCGGCGACTTCCGGATGGAGGTCGGGATTGATCCCGTTTTCATCGTAGGGAACCCCCAGGTTGTCAAGGTCGCGTTTGAGGGAGATGATTTCCTCTTCGGGCGAGATGCGCGGCGGCAGGTCGCGCGTCAGCGGTGTGAGCCACGCGTTGAGGGTGTGACCGCCGTCGACCAACAGGTCGACCCCGGTGACATAGTTCGATGCGTCGGACGCGAGGAAAATGATCGGACCGTAGAGGTCATCAGGACGTTCGACGTGACCAAGCGGGGTCAGTTCGCGGATCCGTTGGCGGACCTCAACCGGGGTCGAAGCGTGCATCGGCGAAAGGATGTAACTCGGGCTGATGCAGTTGACGTTGATATTGAACCGGCCCCATTCGGCGGCAAGCATACGGGTCATTTCGACAACGCCCCCCTTGCTGGCGTTGTACGAGGCGTTGCAGTTGCAGATACGCGCTGACATTGAAGCGGTATTGATGATCTTCCCACCTTTTTTCTGCTTAATGAAAAAGCGGCCCTCTTCGCGGGCGCAGAGGTACATTCCCGAAAGATTGACGCCGATCACCTTGTTCCAGTCTTCGGGCCGGTAGTCTTCGTCGCCCCCCAGAATCCCGATCCCGGCGTTATTGACTCCGATATCGAGACCGCCGAATCGGTCGACTACCGCCTGAACCATCGCGGCGACCTGTTCCGGCTTGGTCACGTCGCATTTGACGAAGAACGAGTCAATGCCGTACTCCTTTTTCAGGTATTCGGCGGTTTTTGTTCCCGTCTTCTCATCGATGTCAACGATCGCCACATCGGCGCCTGCCATCGCCAGAGCCGTTGCGTAACCGCGTCCGATACCGACCGCCGCGCCGGTAACCAGCGCCTTTTTCCCTTTAAGACTAAACATAGTTGCTTTCCTTTCTCTTACGGATGAAAAAACGATGCCAAGCAAGGCTAGTATAATGCGTTTTATTTCCGAAAGAAAGCCCTGAGCCGGTCCGTTTCGGGAAAAAGAGTCCCTCTTCCATGCCGCGCCCGTTCGGGGTAGAATGAAAACAGAGTCCGTATTCCAAACAATGATCCCAACATAGCATACCAGGAATCGCCCCGATGGCACGTTACAATCCTTCCGTGATCGAACCGAAATGGCAGCAGTACTGGGCCGAAAACAACACGTTCGCCGCTCCGCGTCTTCCCGCCGAATCGGGTAAGATGTACATTCTTGACATGTTCCCCTATCCGAGCGGCAACGGACTTCACGTCGGTCATCCCGAGGGTTACACCGCCACCGATATCGTCTCCCGCTACAACCGCATGAAGGGAAAGTCGGTTCTTCATCCGATGGGGTGGGACGCGTTCGGTCTGCCGGCCGAACAGCACGCCAAAAAGACCGGAATCCATCCCCGGATCACCACCGAAAAGAATATTGCCAATTTCAAGCGCCAGCTCAAGATGCTCGGTCTTTCGTTCGACTGGGACCGAGAGGTCGCCACAACCGACGTCGCCTACTTCCGCTGGACTCAGAAGATATTCCTGGTTCTCTACGACACCTGGTTCGATCAGGAGACGAAAAAGGGCCGTCCGATCGCCGAACTGCCGATCCCGGACGATGTGGCCGCAGCCGGGGAAGACGCCGTGCGCGAGTATGTCGACGATCACCGTCTGGCGTATCAGGTCGAGGCGGCCGTCAACTGGTGTCCCGAACTCGGGACGGTTCTGGCCAATGAGGAGGTGATCGGCGGGGTGAGCGAGCGGGGCGGATATCCCGTCATGCGGATTCCGCTGCGTCAGTGGATGCTTCGGATTACGGCGTACGCCGACCGCCTTTCGGACGACCTGGACGGTCTCGACTGGTCGGAGAGTATCAAGCTTCTCCAGCGGAACTGGATCGGCAAGAGCACCGGCGCGGAAGTCGACTTTTTTATCGGCGGCGATGCTGAGCCGGGAATCCCCGATGATGAGGCGTTTAACGCGTGGAAAGAACTGCGCGCCGCGTCGGGATACCCCCGCAAACCGGGCAGCGACGTTCTGCGCGTCTTTACGACCCGGCCCGATACCCTTTTCGGCGCGACCTACATGGTGATCGCCCCGGAACACCCCCTGGTCGGCCGGCTCACCACGCCCGAACAGGCGGAAGCGGTCAAGGCGTATTGCGAGCAGGCGGCGTTCAAGTCGGATATGGACCGGACCGATCTGGCGAAATCGAAAACCGGCGTCTTTACCGGCTCGTACGCCCGCAATCCGGTCAACGGCGCGCCAGTCCCGATCTGGATCGCCGACTATGTGCTGATCTCGTACGGCACCGGTGCGATCATGTCGGTTCCCGCGCACGACTCGCGGGATTTTGAGTTTGCCCGCCAGTTCAGTCTGCCGATCATTCAGGTGGTTGCCAAAGACGGGGTGAAGCTCGACCCCGCCGCGATGACCGAGGCGATGACCGAGCTGGGCGCCGCTGTCAACAGCGGCCGCTACGACGGCACGCCGAGCGCCGATTTCAAAGCCCTCATCAGCGCCGAGCTGGCCGATGCCGGGCTCGGAAAGAAAACAGTCAACTACAAACTGCGCGACTGGCTTTTCAGCCGCCAGCATTTTTGGGGCGAACCGTTTCCGCTCCTGCGCGAACTCGGTCCGGACGGCAAACCGAACGGCGTCGTTCTCCCCTTGTCCGACGACGAGCTTCCTCTTGACCTTCCCGAAGGGATGACCTTTGACGCGGCGCACCATTCCCCCGAACCCCCGCTCGAAAAGGCGCCGGAGTCGTGGCTTTACGTCCAGCGGAACGGCAAGAGGTATAAGCGCGAAACGAACACGATGCCTCAATGGGCGGGGAGTTGCTGGTACTATCTGCGCTACCTCGATCCGAAGAACGATCAGGCTCTCGTCGATCCGGAAATCGAAAAAAACTGGATGCCGGTCGATCTGTATGTCGGCGGCGCCGAGCACGCGGTTCTGCATCTGCTCTACGCTCGTTTCTGGCACAAGGTCCTTTACGACCGCGGATATGTGACCACGAAAGAGCCGTTCCAAAAGCTGGTGAACCAGGGGATGATCCTGGGCGAGATGGAGTTTACCGGCTACAAGACTCCTGAAGGGGTGTGGGTCAGCGCCAAAGAGGTCGAAATCGACGGCGCGAAAGCCCTGCGGAAATCGGACCGGCTCGAACTGGCCGCGGTTAAGCTGGCCCCGCGCGACCTTCAGAAGAAGGGGGAATCGTTCGTCCTGGCCGAAGATCCGTCGATCGCGATTGAGGGAAAATCCTACAAGATGTCGAAGAGCCGCGGAAATGTCATCAATCCCGATGAGGTCGTGGCGCAGTACGGCGCCGACGCGCTCCGTCTTTATGAAATGTTCATGGGACCGCTCGAAGCGGTCAAACCGTGGAGTCAGGACGGCGTAAGCGGTGTCTACGGCTTTTTGGGACGCGTCTGGCGCATGGTGGTTGACTGGCAGGCCGACGACGACCGCCTGAACCCCGAGATAGCCGATGCCGAACCGACGGCTGAACAGAACAAGGTCCTCCACAAAACGATCCTGGCGGTCACCTCCGACATTGAAAATATGTCTTTCAACACGGCGATCGCACGCATGATGGAATTCGTCAACTTCTTCGGCCGCGAATCGGTCCGTCCGAAGAAGGCGATTGAGGATTTCGTACTGCTGCTTTCGCCGTTCGCACCGCATATCGCCGAAGAGCTGTGGCAGCGGCTCGGGCATAACGAGTCGCTCGCCTACGCGGCATGGCCGGCGGGCGACGAGTCTCATCTGGCCGAGGCGACGGTGACCATTCCGGTTCAGGTGAACGGCAAACTCCGCGCCAAAATTGAGCTGCCGGTCGACGCCGACCGCACCGCCGCCGAGGAGACCGCCAAGGCCGATCCGAAGATCGCGGCCGCCCTTGAGGGAAAAACGATCGTCAAGTCGATCGTCGTTCCCGGTAAGATGGTCAACTTCGTCATCCGCTGACTCCGCGCCGCCTCTGCGCTCTCTCGACAGTGCCAGGCGCCGTGCTATAATGAAAGCGCGGGGGACCGGCGGGTCTGCCGGCCCGCCGGTCCCCCCTTCCGATTCCGGTCTCTACACACAAGTTTACAGGAGTGTCAACCATGAAAGACAGCTGGCTGTCAAAGCGATCCGCGAGCTTCAGCTCGTCGGGTATTCGTAAAGTTTTCGATTTGGGCGCAAAACTTGCCGATCCGATCAACCTTTCGATCGGACAGCCCGATTTCGATATGCCCGCCGAATGCCGTCAGGGCGCGATCGACGCGGTCAACAGCCACAAAAGCGGCTATACGCCGACCCAGGGATTGAAAGTCTTTCTCGACAGAATCCAGGCCGAAGTCGACGCTGAATATCATCATGACGACCGGAAAGTCTTTATCGCCAGCGGTACCAGCGGGACCCTCCTTCTGGCCGCTCTCTCGTTCATCGATCCGGGTGATGAGGTGATCCTGTTCGATCCCTACTTTGTCATGTACGAGTCGCTCGTGAAGCTGATCGGCGGCGTGCCGGTTCTGATCGACACCTATCCCGATTTCCGGATGGATCCCGATAAAGTCGCCGCAGCGATCACGCCGAAGACGAAAATGATCATCATGAACTCCCCGGCGAACCCGACCGGCCACGTCGCCACGCGCGAAGAGACCGAGGGGATCGCCAATCTTGCTGCGAAACACGGAATCCTGCTGGTCAGCGACGAGATCTACCGCACATTCTGCCACGTTCCGTTCACCTCGCCCGCCGAGTTCAATCCCGACACCCTCGTGATGAACGGGTTCAGCAAATCGCACGGAATGCCCGGCTGGCGTGTCGGCTACGCCCACGGTCCCGCGAAACTGATCGAAACGATGTGCAAGTTCCAGCAGTACTCGTTCGTCTGCGCGCCGCAGGTCGGCCAGTGGGCGGCGATGGCGGGCCTTGCCGCCGATATGAGCGGCGAGATCGCCAACTACAAACGCAAACGCGATATGATCCTTGACGGGATCGGCGACCTCTACGAAATCGCCAAACCGGAAGGGGCGTTCTACATGTTCCCGAAAGCGCCGTGGGGGACCGCCAGCGAATTCGTCGAACGGGCGATCACGAAATATTCCCTTCTGATCATTCCGGGGAACGTCTTCAGTGTGCGCGACACGCACTTCCGGATTTCGTACGCCGCCAGTGACGAAACGATCAAACGCGGGATCGAAGCGTTCCGCAAGCTGGCCGAAGAAAAGTAAACCGCATTCCCTAGAATTTCATTTTGAAGGAGAGAACGATAGTTATGGCGAAAAAAAGTTGTGTGCTGGCGTATTCCGGCGGTCTTGATACCTCCGTGATTCTGGGTTGGCTCATGGACCGCGGCTACGACGTCCATTGTGTTTACGTTGACGTCGGGCAGCCGTGCGAAGACCGCGCGGCGATCCGCAAAAAGGCCGAGGATATCGGCGCGGCGTCGGTCCGGTTCATCGACGTGCGCGAAGAGCTCTGCCGGGACTACGCCTTCCCGATGATTCAGTGGCAGGCGAAATACGAAGCGGTCTATCTGCTCGGCACGTCGATCGCCCGCCCGATCATTTCCAAGAAAATCCTGGAAGTCGCCAAAGAGGTCGGCGCCGAAGCGTTCGCCCACGGCGCGACGGGGAAGGGGAACGACCAGTGCCGGTTCCAGCTTGCCGCCGAAGCGCTCGAACCTTCGGTGAAGATGATCACCCCCTGGCGGATGGACGAATTCCGGAAAGACTTCCCCGGCCGGACCGAGATGATCGAGTACTGCGCCAAGAAAAACATTCCGGTCAAAGCCTCGATCGCCAAGCCGTACTCGTCCGACGAGAACTGCCTGCATATCAGCTACGAGGCGGGCCAGCTCGAAGACATGAACGTCTGCGGGCTTGACCTGGTCGAGTTCGGGATGTGTGTCAGACCGCAGGACGCCCCCGACAAAGAAGAAAGCGTTTCGATCGAATTCGAGTCGGGTATTCCGGTCAAGGTCAACGGCCAGAAACTCGGCGCCTACGAGGTCA
The DNA here is from genome assembly GCA_900321495.1 of uncultured Planctomycetota bacterium. GTDB lineage: Bacteria > Planctomycetota > Planctomycetia > Pirellulales > Thermoguttaceae > RUG695. Next base: position 5,375 of record ONWH01000332.1, on the reverse strand, counting down.
TCGACACGCTCAACAAGATCGGCGGCCGCAACGGGGTCGGTATCATCGATATGGTCGAAAACCGTTTCGTCGGCATGAAGAGCCGCGGCGTCTACGAATCCCCCGGTATGACGATCCTCTACGACGCGCACCGCTATGTCGAACAGCTCACGCTCGACCGCGACCTGACCCACCTGCGCGACCGCCTGTCGCCCGAAGTTGCCGAAATGGTCTACAACGGGTTCTGGTACTGCGCCAAGATGGATGCGCTTCTGGCGTTCATCAAAGAGACGCAGAAGCCGGTCTCCGGCCGCGTCGACCTGAAGCTCTACAAGGGGAACATCATCCTCGACAAGCGTGAAAGCGCCAACTCCCTTTACGACGAGGGGATCGCGACGATGGAAGGAAGCGACGCGTATAACCAGAACGACGCGACCGGCTTCCTGCGGATTCTCGGTCTGCCCCTCCGCGTGCAGGGGAAAGCCCGTCCCCGCGCCTAGTACGCTAAGCGCGGTTTCCGTTTAGCGGGACAGTTTTTTCGTTCACACTGTCAGCGCAAGGAACACTTGAAAGTGGGCTTTGCGCTGATTGGTTTTTTCCGCCGCCGCTTTTTGCGGCGGCACTGGGTGAGAATGGAATCGGTAACGAACCCCCCCATCAACTGGAAAAAGAACCTCTTTTTCATCTGGCTCTGCCAGTTCCTTTCGATCGCCGGTTTTTCGCTGGCGCTCCCCTTCGTTCCGATCTACATTCGTGACAGGTGGGGCATCACCGGCGAACATGAACTCGGTCTCTGGATGTCGGCGTTCTACTTTTTCGGCATGCTCAGTTATTGCGGCTCGACCCCGCTCTGGGGCGTTTTGGCGGACCGGTTCGGCCGCAAACTGATGCTCCTTCGCGCCTGCTACGTCGACGGACTCCTTTTTCCCTGTTTTCTCCTGGCGCCCAACCCGGTCTGGCTCATTGTTGTCCGGTTCATTACTTCGGCGTTTACCGGCACCGTTGCCGCGGCGCAGACGCTGATCGTGACCAACACGCCCGAAGAGCATCACGGGTTCTGTCTGGGGACCCTTTCCTCGGCGATCTGGTGCGGAAACCTCGCCGGGTTTGCCGTCGGCGGCGTTGTCGTTCATCATTTCGGGTTTACCGCCGCGTTTTTAGCGTGCGGCGCGCTCTATCTTCTGGCAGGTGCCTCAGCGCATTTCTTCGTCCGCGAAAACTTCACACCTCCCCCGAAAGGGACGCTCCACAAAGCGGGGAACCCGTTCCGCGGCCTTTCGGCGGCGGCGTGGATGGTCTCTCTGATGATCATCGTGATGGCGATCGGGCGGAAGTTCGACGAGCCGTATGTCGCACTGATGGTCGAAAGGATTGCCGGCCCCGAAAAGACGGCGCTCTTTACCGGCTGGATCAGCGCCGTCGCGGCGTTGGGCGGGGTCGGCTCCGGCATGGTGATCGGCCATTTGTGCGACCTCTGGTCCGCCGAAAGAATCACGCTTCCGATCGCGCTGGTCGCCGCCGCGGGAATGTTCGCCCAGGCGGCGGCGGGGAGTCTTTTCTTCTTCGGCACCGCCCGGTTTCTCAACAACCTGGCGGCGGCCGGCCTGGAGCCGGCGTTCTTTTCGATTCTGGCGAAAGTCTCTCCCGCGGAAAGGCGGGGGACCGTCTTCGGCCTGGCATCGAGCCTCCGGATGGGGGGGATTCTCCTCGGTTCGGCGCTGAGCGGCGCGGTCATCTGGCTGGCCGGGGTGCGGTTCATCTTTGTCACTGCGGGGATTTTCTTCCTTATTCTCGTTCCGATGCATCTGATTGCCCGGCGGCTGGTGGGTTCTGCTCGAAACGGGGAAGAAAAGACCCTCTCGTAAAAAAAGGGGAATTCGCGGGACTCGTCTTGACTCCGCCTCTCTGATTGATTACCCTTCCTGCGGCATATTTTTTTCATTTCCGCATGTTTTATGGCCGCGTTTTCGATTACCGACAAGCCGCTAATCCCCTCGTTCCGCGTGCGAGCGCCTTTGGGGCGTTCCGTTTGCGGCGGGGTGGTTTGTGCTCTTTTCTTTCTTTGGGTTTGCGGGTGTACGTCGAAGGTGGTCGGTCTGCGCGAGGTCCATAACCCGAAGCAGCTACTTCCGCCTAATGTTGACGCGTTCGGACATCTTGAACCGACTGCGACAGCCGAACTTTCGCTTTCGAGTCTGAGACTCGACAAAGAGTCTGGCTCGAATCTCGAGAAACTCGTGAAGATTCAGGAAGCGATCAACGCCGCTCCCGACCTGAACCTTCTGAGCACATTCTGCGAACTCGGCTATTACGAAGCCGTTCGTGTCGAAAATAGTGATCCCGAATACGCCTGTGAACTGTATGCCGCCATACTCTTTAACAGTTGGCGTTATCTGTTCGATCCCGAGTTCGAAATCAAACGGAACACACTTGGGGACGACTATAAACGAACCGCTTCCTACTACAACAAGGCGGCGGAACGTCTTTTGCGCCGCCTGTTTCGAAAACGCGAAGGGGAAGGCCGGCCGACACCGGCACCCGGCGATGATTGGGTTGCCGGAATCAACGGCAAATACTGGCGTGTCGCGTGCGTGATGGGTGAAAGCCCCTGGCGCGGGGAAGAGGTGGGAACGGTTCGGTTCGCTTCCGATTACGAGGTTGAGGGGCTCACCGGCCGTTATACGCGGGAGGGGATCGGTATACCGGTCATTGTCTCGCGCAAGCGGTGCGGCCGGTCCGAAGAGAACTACTACATTACCGACCTCTCCTATCCGATGACGCTTATTCTCCGTCCGAACGCCAAAGGGTGGCTTTCCGAGAACCGTTCGCCCGGCATGCCGCAGGTTTTTCTGGAATTTCTCGACCCGCTTGCACAGAAGACGGTTGCCGCCGGTTCGAGCACGGTTCCTCTGGCCGCCGATCTGACAACACCGATCGCCTACAATTACATCGACCCCCGTGCCGATAAGATCGGAACGCTCGGTCTTCTCCATCCCGAATCCTTTTTTGACGTGCCCGACGGGGAAGAAGGCGTGCGGAGTCTGGCCGGTTTTTATATGGCCGCGCCTTACGATCCCGAAAAGATTCCGATCATTCTGGTTCACGGGCTCTGGTCCTCCCCCATGACCTGGGTTCCGCTTCTGAGCGCCCTGCAGGACGATCCGGAAATCTGGCAGCGGTATCAGTTCTGGCTCTGGTGCTATCCGACGGGTTACCCCTGGTGGGTTTCCGCTTCCAGGCTCCGTTCTGATCTGAACAAGATATACACGCAGCTCGATCCGGAGGGGACCAACCCCTGCTTTAAGGAGTCGGTTATCATCGGTCACAGCATGGGCGGACTTATTTCAAGTCTGCAGGTCTTGGAGAGCGGTGACGAAGTCTGGAAGCTGGTCAGCGACGAACCGTTTGAAGAGAGCAGGGTCAAAAACAAAGAGGAGCTCCGGCCGATCTTCTTCTTCCATCCCGATCCCCGCATTACGCGTATCGTGACCATTGCCACCCCCTACCGCGGGAGCGATTCGGTCAATTCGTTCGTCAAATGGTTTGCCGACAAGGCGATTTCCTCTCCCGAAGACCTGCATGTGATGTCGGAATGGCTCAATACCGCGCTCGGGACGACCAGGAATCCCATCATCGACACCAAGAACAGCGTCGAGTCGCTTTCGCCCGGCTCCCCCTTCTTCGAAGCGCTGAGCCGGATGCGCCGGCCCGATTACCTGGCGTTCAACAACATCATCGGTGTGACCGAAACGGGGCTTATCGTCAAGAGGAATGTCGGCGACAAGATCGTGCCGTACGAAAGCGCGCACCGCGGCGACGCCGACAGCGAGTTCGTGATCGACGCGTTCCACACACGCGTCCATTCCTGCCCCGCTGCCGCGCGCGAGGCGAAACGGATTCTCCGCGAGCATTACATGACCGCGCTGCGGCGGACACTTCCCCCCGCCCGTCTGGCGGCGCCCCCGTCGTACGGCGGGGGCGCGCTTCGTTAGATCTCCGCCTCGGACCGTAAACCGCCGCGGGGAAGTGGCTCATTCCGCCCGAAGCCTGTTTCCGAACTCGTCTTTTCCGTCTTCGAGGAAAATCCGCCGCTGTAATTCTTTGTTTGTTCTGTTTTCCAGGTCGTAGGTGCCGCAGTTCCAGTATTTCGATCCGTCGATGAAGGAGGCGATCTGGAACCGGCCACGCCACTCGTCGATGTAGGAGTTACGGTATAAAAAGTCGATGGCCATCAGCCAATTTTTCATTTCGCTTTCGTTCCGTTTCCAGATGTAGACGTATTCGTGGGGGCACCAGCGCATTGTCTTGGCGAAGATGAATTTTTCGTTTTTTTCCCAGGCCCGGAAATCAGGGAGTGTCCAGGGGGTGTAGGAACAGCCGATTGCTTCTCCGCCGACCGGAACACCATCTGCAGCCGCGCCGGCGTATTGCGGCAGGTAGTTCGAAATGTTCTCATCGACTTCGAGCAGAAAACGATTGTCACTGCTGGCGAGGCAGTGCCAGTAGGCGATGTCGCCGCAATTCACCGCGTCCGCCGGCGGCTTCCGGGCGAATCTCGAAAGGATCCTGCGGGGGATCACCCAAAGTCCTCCCAGGAGGTATTTCTCGTCGGAGGAGACGGAAACGAGGCTTTCCGTTTTCACCGCCTTTTCGATATACGGCCCAACATCAAAACCGGCGCCGAGCAGTATTCCGGGGGATAACAGGATCACGGCGTCTTCATTCCGGCACGCGGCGAACGCCTGATGCCGCCGTTCCAGAATATTGACGTGAAAGTCGAAGAACGGGTCGGGGTCCGGGATCATAAAGCCGGGAAAATGAGAGAAGTAGACGGAAAGGTCGGAATCGAACCGGCATCGCCTCCGCCATAATTCGAACATCCTGCACTGATCTCCGAGGCGCGTGAAGAAAGACGGCTCGGCGCCTTCAAAATGGGGGAAATTGCGGTAATCACGAGTGAATTCGATGTGCCAAAGAACCTTCATGTGAGAAATCCTTTCGTTATGTGAGTAGGTTAATATGTGGAATGATAGTACTAAATCGCTGTTTGTGAGCGGTTCCCCGCATGTGGCCGGAATGGCTCCGGCCGTACTGAATCGGGCCGATGGTGGCGCAGTTTCGGAATTAATGCCGTATGGGAAAAAATAGCAATCGCTGAATCTGTCCGGCATGGAACATGTTATTTGTCATAAATATATCATAATTTATACATCTGTCAATATAAAACAGGAAAAGTTTCAAAAATTTTTTCGACAGCTGTTTGGAATGGGGGATACGGATCGGGAACGGTCGACTGACTACCATTGCCCGGTGAAAACCGCAGACCGCAGTGCGTAGCCGACTTGTTGAAATCTAACCTGATATATCTTATAAATAGGGACTGACGGAGTTCATGT
>ONWH01000335.1 GCA_900321495.1 uncultured Planctomycetota bacterium | reverse complement strand
CCACGGAAAAGGGGACTGCACAATCGGGGATATCCCTCCGGCAAACCTACTTCACATACCGCTTATTAATCCGCTCAAATATCTCCTTCACGCGGCTTTCGACCAGGTCGTGGAGCTCTTCCTCTTTCATGTCCCTGTAGTCGTCGGGGGTGATCGGCGCGCCGTATTCGACGGTCAGGCCCTTCTTGAAAATCGAGGGGTATTTCTTCTGCCGGGGAAACGCCTGAAACGCGCCGGCGATCGCGGTCGGCACGATCACCGCGCCGGTCTTGACCGCGATGTTGATGTACCCCTTGCGGAACGGGACCATGTTTCCGTCGAAGGAACGCGACCCCTCCGGGAAGATCAGAACCATCTCGTTGTTCCGCAGACGGCGGATCGTCTCCTTGATCCCCTGGAATCCGATCCCGTCCTGGTCGAGCGGAATGGCGTCGACCGAAGCGATCAGAAGGGCGAACGGCTTGAAGGTGAAGAGCTGTTTGCGCGCCAGGTAGTTCATCCGCCGCCAGAGGCCGACGCCGATCGCCGGAGGGTCAAGGAACGACTGATGGTTCGAGACGACCAGAACCGGCCCCTTCTTCGGGACGTGCCGCGCGCCGCGGTGCCGCACGCGGAAAAGGACCTTGAGCGGAAGCCAGCAGAAAGACCAGCAGACGTGGTACCAGAGTTCGTGTTTCCAGGTCACATGGCGCTGTTTGCGGCCGGACGGTTTCGTTTCCTGTTCTGCCATATTCTATACACTACCTTCTGCGCCGGACAGCCGTCGGGTCGGGCGCCTTGGAATCGAGTTTCTTGCGCGGCTGGGCTTTGCGCGGCGCCGCGGCGGCCTCTTCGCCGGCGGATTCGGCTTCAGCCTCTTCGGCGCCGGCGCCCGATTCGGCCGCGGCCGGCTCGGCGCCGGTCTCACTCACCGCCGCGGGAGCGGGCCGGGCGGTGTCGCGCCGCTGCCAGATCCAGCCGCCGTCGCCGGTGAACATCAGGCCGCGGAGCAGGATGACCGCCAGCAGGAAGACGACGGCGACGGCCAGCGAGTCGGAAAAGTCCATGTCGAAGATGACGACCGGCACGAACGCCGCAAAGACCGCGACGGGAATCAGATAGGCCAGCGCCATGCCGCCGGGGTTCATGTAGAGGAGGACCAGCTCATAAACGAGCCAGAGAGCGAGCAGGACGGCCGCGCCGAGAATCGACTTTTTGCCGAGCTGGCCGCCGAGGAAAATCTCCAGGTCGTTCGGGTCGCGGAACGTCATGTAGCCGTATTTCATCAGGGGATAGGCGACCGCCAGAACCAGGGCGATGCCGACCGGAACCGCCAGAAACGGCGCGTGAACGAAATGGAAGACGAGCGCGACGGCCAGAACGGCGGTCAGGACCGCCAGGTTGACGATGACCGCGCTGGCGGTGAACGAGTAGCTCTTCTGCTCGATCGGCCGGACGTGGTCGGGATTCTGGACCTTCTTGCCGTCGACGACCAGCTCGTCGGGACTGACGATCGTGACGTTCGCTTTCGGAATCTCGATGATATGGCCGCATTTGGGACACGGCCCCTTCTTGCCGGCGAACCGGTCGCTCACCTCGAACTGCGTCATGCAGCCCGGACATATCACATGGATCGACATTTGTGTTTATTCCCCTGTCTTCTTGTCTCAGGTCGACAGCGCGTCGAGCAGATGCATCATTTCGGCCGTCAGCTCGCGGTGGCTCGCGATCACCTCTTCAAGCGGCGAGAGTTTCAGTTTGGCGTTGATGTAGCCGACCATCTTCCCCGATTCGCCGTGCTGGATCGCCTCGATCGCGCCGACGCCGAGAACCGCCGCCAGAAGCCGGTCGCCGGGACAGGGAGTCCCCCCCCGCTGAACGTGTCCCAGAACGACGACGCGCATTTCGTAGGGGCTCCCCCCCTCCTTGAGGGCGTTCATCATGTTATACGCGCCGCCCATGTCATCCCCTTCGGCGACGACCATGACCATCGAGCGTTTCCCCAGCTCGCGGTAGTACTTGAGCTTTTCAACAATCTTCGGAATGTCGGTCGGTATTTCGGGCACCGCGACGATTTCGCAGCCGGCGGCGACCGCGGTGCGGAGCGCCAGGTCGCCGCAATGCCGGCCCATCACCTCGACGAGGAACATCATGTCGTGGCTGCCGGCGGTGTCGCGGAGCTTGTCGATCGCCTCGACCGCCGTCTGAATCGCCGTCGGAAATCCGATCGTCGCGTCGGTGCCGAGCAGGTCGTTGTCGATCGTGCCGGGCAGGCCGATGATCTGACCTTTCCAAACCTTCGACAGATCGAGCGCGCCGGCGAGCGAGCCGTTCCCGCCGATCACGATCAGCGCGTCGAACTCATGCCGGGTCAGTATATCGGCGGCGCGTCGGTTCCCTTCGGGCGTGGCGAATTCGGGACACCGGCTGCTGTGGAGGATCGTCCCGCCCCGGCTGGTCAGCCCCGAAACTTCGCGGATCCCCAGCACGTTGTAGTTGCCGTCCCCGCTGCGAAAATCTCCGTCCAGAAGCCCCTGGTACCCGTGGCGGATCCCGACCACCTGATGATGATACAGGCCGGCCGCGCGCACGATCGCGCGGATACACGGGTTCATTCCGGGGGCGTCGCCGCCGCTGCACAAAACTCCGATTCTCATATTTT
>ONWH01000338.1 GCA_900321495.1 uncultured Planctomycetota bacterium | reverse complement strand
ATCTCCCAGGCGGCGCTATTGAATTTAATTCCTGTTATTCTACTGACGTAATCATCGATTGTTCTGATCTCGATACGGGAAGAGTCCCCTTTGTTTTCCTCATTCAATTTCGAGCAAAGCAGCGTGTTAAAACAGAGAAGAAGGACTTTTTCGCCCGCATTGGCTTTCCGGCGCGCGAACTCCAGTGCCAGAAATGTCTTGCCCGTACCGGCTGCGCCCGCAATGGCGACGGAATGTTCCCCCTCGATAAAGTCTAAAATCTTCGATTGCTCTTCAAGCAGGCGATTCCACCGGATGACTTTCAGATCCGCCGACGTTGTTTTCGCGGCAAGTCTGAACTCAGGGCAGATAATGGCATCCAGTATCAATCGGGCATCGCTCTCCGATAAACGGTTGTCGGGAAGCGTCCAACCGTTGACCGAATTAATCTTGAAAATTCTTTCCAAATCATTCTGAAGAGTTGCGGTATCGGCGAGATCTTCGAAAGTCAGGGTCAGCTCTCTATCAGAATCGGGACTTTTCAGATTGTTCAGTTCCGTTTTTTTAACGGAATGGAACCAGACGGCGGAAAGGAATTTGCATCGGCTGGCGAGTTGTCCCAGCCGCTTTTCCGCATTTGCCCTAAGATCGTGCTTGGCGTGATCGGCCTGCTTATATGGGCTGTCGAACTTCATCGGCGTCATGTCCGAGTAGTGATATTTGCCGTTTTTGTATATCACATCGCCGGCTTTCGCCTCAACGCACAAAAGCCCCTTCTCCCTGTGAAAAATCACGAAATCGATTTCCCGGTCTCTCATTTCATTCTTTTCGACTGACGTCAGCCGAAAGGAATGAACGACCCAGTAGTCGTCGGGAAGATTTTTAAGCGCCTCGAACAGTCTTCCCTCGCCGCTGGCAGGTTCAAAATCACGGGGTTCCTCCGGAATCATAATGGCCATTTGATAACAGTCCTTCTCTCAATCCTTTTAATCGCTGATTGGCTCGTCGCTACAAAATTCCCATTCCGTTCTGCGCGAAAACAGGAGGCTCCGCCGGTTCACAAGCCAACCCGGATCCGTGTTACGGCCTCGAGGATATCGACCGGGACAGCGTTTTCGATTTCGGCTTTATTCCCCGAAATTTCAACGTCGGTCGACGAGTCGACCGCAATCGGCGCGGCGGCGGAATCCTCTTCTCCGCCGGTTTCCGGACTGCCGATCCTGTTCCCGCAAACCCGGCCGCCGCTGACATGCGAGATCCAGATCGCGGTTTCGTTCCGCCGGTTTTCGATGACATTTCCTTCAACCGTCAGATTCCGGTGAAGCTGGGCATCGGCATCGGCGGTCGCGCCGCTGTCGCCGCAGACGGCGATCGGGGCAAAGAGGCGGGCTTTCGGATTGGCGTAGCCGGTACCGGTAATTAAATTGTTTCGAATCGTCAGATCTGAGGTAAATCCGAATTCCGGCCAGCCCAACGATTCCGGTTCCGCCAGAACGCCCGCCATTCGGACATCTTTCAAGGTGCAATGCTCGATCAGGCCGTCCCCCGCCTTGATCAGAAGACCGCGGCTGCGGATCCGTTCGACGACACAGTTCCGGACCACAAAACCGGAAGACTGGGCGCTCGTATTCTGGAGAACGACATCGGTCGTCGGGAGATCGAGAGGGTCGGCGACAACGAGCCTTCCCTCCTCGACGGGCCCTTTCGCGGCCGTCTCGGCGAGAAGACGGAAATCGCGCGTCAGGACGCGGATTCTGTCCCCCTTTTCGATATTGGCCGTCTGGGAGGCGTATGTGCCGGTCGAGACTTCGTACCGGCCAAGAACGGTGAACGCACGCGTCTGGGGGTCGAATCCGTTCGCGACGGCGTAATGGCCGTTGATGTTGGTGCCGTCGTCGGTCATGTCGGTAAAGACGCAGTCTTCCATAACCGGCCCGTTGCGCATATTCGAGAAGTGCGAAGCGTCGCATGCCGAGTGTATCCGCTCCTGAACGGCGCCTTCCGGTTTCGGGCCGGGAACAACCTGACAGCGGATCAGTGAAACACGTCCCGCTCCCTGCCAGGCGTGGAACGCAAACGCGCTCCCGTTCCAGACAGTCACATCCCGAAACAGAACATTGCCGGAATCGCGAACCGCACAAACATGGGCGCCGAGGCCGCGGAACGTGACCCGGTCGCCAACCGAAAGGCCTTTCACCTTATTGACCGTAAAAGTGCCGTCTTCGTTCTTCGTATACTCCAAACCGTAACAGTCGGCGTACGGAAGCTTTTCTCCCGCGCGAAACGCCAGGCCGACACCGAGCGTACTGAAGAGGGAAGTGTCGGACAGATCGAAGCCGTACCCGGCATCCGCCTCCCAAACAAGACTGTTTTCACCGACCGAAACGACGGTCCCCTGCGCATTCGCTACCTTCATGTGATCGATTGAAAGTCCCTCGAACGCGATCCGGTCGCACCGGCCGATCTGAATCGCCGAGGTCGTATAACTCTTAAATCGGGCAAAAACGCCATGTGCTGCAATGGTCAGATTCTTCCGGTCCGTAAAAACAAACGGGGAAAGGCCGGAATAGACTCCGGCGGGAATAATGAGCTCCTCATCAGTCGAATCCGCCGCCGACGCCATCCATTCATTGAGGGAAACGAACGCGCCGCCGGAGTAAACTTTTTCCCGAACGGTACTCTCCTCAAATCGGGTCTTGTCGTTCTGCGGCAGACGCGACTCGTCGGCTCCGGCATGCTCTTTTTCGTCGAGAACGCCAGGCAGATCGCTCCCCCACAACGCCGCGCGGTTATCATAAGCAACCTCTTTCTTCCAGCTGTTTTCGGAAAGGTTCACATGAGAAACGTTTTTAAGCGTAATCGATTCCCCTTCGTTTTTAACGACCGAAAGATTCGCGGCGCCGTCGGCGGTAACCGCACCGCACCGGTTCCCATAGAGAACCTGGTTCCGCCCGCCGAGCGAAACTTCGCCGCCAATCGCGCAGCGCGCCGCCTCGGCGTCCGCGGCTTCGGCGGAAAAGGAAAGCCTGTCGAAATTGCACCGGACCGCGAAAAAGGCTTTTCCGGTCACCACCGTCTCGGCGCCGGCAAATGAGCAGTCTTCCAGCGTAACCCGCTGGCCGGTGATCAGAACTCTGTTCCCCTCCCCTTCCAGTTTCAGGCCGGTGATCGCCGTGTCGGACGCCGAAATGGCGATTGTCTTCCCGTCCGCTTTCAGGATGCCGCAGGGAACGACCTGTCCGTCGTAACGGGAATCGATCACGGTTTCGGTAAACGAAGGAACCTCGGCGGACGCCGGTCCGGTTCCGATCTGCGGCGCGGAAAGGGCGGAAGCGACGATGGCAAAAACAGATAAAACAAAAATGATGGCGAATGGCTTTTTCATAGAGGATGACCCTTGGGGGGAAAACAGGAACATGAACTCCGTCAGTCCCTATTT
>ONWH01000341.1 GCA_900321495.1 uncultured Planctomycetota bacterium | reverse complement strand
CAACATCGGCGGCGGTTACGGTCCGATCTGGGTCGGGTTCCAGGACACGACGATTGAAGGCTGCACATTCACGGGGAACAACAGCGGCGCGATTACCGCGACCTACGGCGGCAGCTGCACGCTGCGCGTTGAAGGCACGACCTTCGACGGCAACTCGAAGGGCGGCGACGGCGGCGCGATCCTCACCGAATATGCGAACAACTACATCTACGACAGCCTGTTCACCAACAACACTGCTACGGGCAGCGGCGCTGGCTTCGCCACGGCCGGCGGCTCCAACACGACTTCGACCATCGTTATCGAAGGCTGCGAGTTCACGGGGAACAGGGCAAATGGCGATGCCGGTGCCGTCCGCGCTTACAACTTCGGTGGCAACACGCTGAGCCTGAAGGACTCCACGTTCACCAACAACAGCGCCGGCGGCGCCGGCGGCGCGATCCAGATGGTCGGCTGCACCTACGCGATCGACGGCTGCACGTTCACCGGCAACCAGGCGAACGGTTCATTCTCCGACGGTGGCGCGCTCTACGTCAACTACGGCGGTGACTGCACGATCAACGACACTGTCTTCGACAGCAACGTTGCGACCGGTCTCTATGCCGGTAAGGGCGGCGCGATTCACTTCAACAACCAGAACGGCAGTGTGGTGATCACCAACTCGACCTTCTCGGGCAACAAGGCCTGGGCGCCGAACTACTACTGGGGTTACGGCGGCGCGATCTGCCGTGAAGACGGCGGTGGCACCCTGAGCCTCTACAACTGCTCGGTCGTCGGGAACCAGGCGATTGCCGAAGATACCGGCGGCGGCACCCTTGCCGCGCAGGGCGGCGGTATCTTTATGCAGGGTACCGGTGTTCTGAACCTGGTTCAGTGCCTCGTCGCCGACAACGTCGCCGATAGTGACTCCTCGCCGAGCTACGGCGGCGGTCTGTTCATCGGTGACAACATCGGCTGCGCGATCTACTACACGACGATCGCCGGCAATGAGACCACCGGTACGAGCAACTCCACCGGCGGTGGTATCTTCAACAGCGGCGCGACGACGGTCATCAACTCGCTCATCTACGGTAACGTGGTTCCGGAAGACAACCTCTGGGGCGGTCTCGGCGCCGACATCTGGCAGAACGGCGGCATGGACTTCCAGGGTGTCCTGTATGACGCGGCGGCGATCGTCGGCGGCTACACCACCGATGCCTACTGCTATGCTGTCAAGGAAGGCGATGTCATCTTCGCCGAAGACAGTTACGCTCCGGCTGTCCACTCGGTCGCGATCGACGGGACCAGCCGCACCACGCCTCCGTTCAACAGCTACCTGAACGGCAAGGATCTTGCCGGCAATCCGCGCGTTGACGGGCTCACCGTTGACTACGGCGCGTTCGAATACCAGGGGATCAAGGCCTACGTCGTGGTGACGCTCTCCGATTCGATTCCGAACCAGGAAACGAGCGACACCATGCCGGTTTCGACGATTTCCAGCGCCAAGTTCGGCGACACGGTTTACGGGCAGGTCTGGGTCAAGAGTGTTGACGGCTCGGCCAACAGCCTTGTCGGCGGTTACGTTGACGTCAACTACGACGACGCCGTTCTCCAGGTCGAGAACGCCAGCGCCTCGTCGCTCTTTGCGGATCAGCCGCTCGTCGACATCTCGGCCGACGGCGTGGTCGCCGCTCTCGGCGGTCTGGCCGCAGTCGACAGCGGTGCCATCGGTGTCAATTCTTGGGCTCTCCTCGGAACGGTTACCTTCACGGTCGTTTCCGGCGTGAGTGATGTTACCGCCTCGGTTCCGACTGTCAGCGGCGCCCCGGTTGAGGCTCTTGATCTGGCCAGAATCGACGGCACGATCGCCGATGCCAGCATCGTTTACAAGGACGCTTCGATCACCGCGAAGCCGGGTGTGCCGGCTGGCGTGACGGTTGCCTCGAACGGCGCGAACACCCAGCTCGTCAGCTGGGAAGATGCCGGCGCGGCTTCCTACGTGGTTGCCTACACCACCGATGGCGAAACCTGGACCGAAGTCACGGCCGAAGGGACCAGCGCGGTTATCACCGGTCTGACCTACGGTGCCAACGTGACCTATAAGGTTAAGGCTGTCGGCGGCGAGTTCTCCGACACCGTTACGCTGAACGTCTGCCCGATGGATATCAACGGCGACGGCAGCATCGACGGAATGGATCTCTCGATCTTCCGTGCCGCTTACGCCACCTCCGAAGGTGACGAGGACTGGAATGCGTCCGCCGATATCGACGGCGACGGTTTCGTCGGTCCTGCCGACTACGCGTTCCTCCGGACGAACTGGGGCGCCGATGCCGGTGACGAGGACCTCGTCTACCCGAAAGCCCTGGCCGGTCTCGACGCCGCGTTCGAGTCGCTCGACGCCGACGATCTGGGAGTCGACTTCGACGTCTTCTGAGATTTTCCGCCGATGAACCTTCCGCGGTCTCGGTTTTAGAACCGGGCCGCGGAAACGGTCCTAAAGTGTGATCTTAGCGCCCGGACATCCTCGAAAATGAGGAAGTCCGGGCTTTTTCTCTTTTGGAACGGGAACTTCGCTTTGGAGTCGATCCCCTGTACAGCAAAAGGTTTCTTTGCGCCTGTTATTCCTATTCTTATCATCCGGACAATCAAACATGCGCACTCTTTCGGCAGGAACTTTTGGCGCTGGGGTTGCTTTCGGGATGCCGGATTATACTAAGCGCCGTACATAATGGCGGATTGTTTTTACCGTCAGAAATGCTAAAATGAACGGTTGCCGTCATATGGGTGCTGTAAGCGGCCGGAATGCTGCCGATCCGCCGCTGTGTTATAATCAGGGGGCATGAACTTTTTATGAATTTGCTGTTTCGCTTCCTTGATCTGTACCGCGAAAGGCGGAATTTTCAGTGCGGCCGGTTTTCAAACGGCGCTCCCGGACATCTCGCCGGAGAACGCTCAGCTTCTCCCCTTTCGAAAAAGGTTCTCGGGTTTGAGGAATTGGAAGGACGCCGGCTCCTGGCGGTAACCGCCGGAATGGAACCGCTTGTCCCTTTCGCCGAGGTTTCGGCTGCGACGGCCGATTATCCAATGGCTAGCGGCAGCGCCGGCAACGGCGGCGCCCTTTATTCCGGCAGTCCGCCGATCAAACACGATCGTGCAGAGACCTTCGAAGGAGATATCGTCGATCCGGGGGCGTTTGCGTATGCCGGTTACAGCGTTCCAATCTGTGTTGACACCTCCGATGATATTGCCGATCCCGATGACGGGCTGACCTCCCTTCGTGAAGCGATTGCCATAGCGGCTGAGCTTGGCCCGGCCAGCCGGATCTGTTTCTCCGATTCGATTTCCGGCAGTACAATTGCTCTGGAGAGCAGTCTTTCGATTACCGCATCAGTGGTGATCGACGGGGCCGACAGCGAAATCACGGTCAGCGGTCGGGGCAAAAACCGTGTCTTTGTGATGGAAGGAACGGCGGCTAAACCGATTAACGTGGCTGTCAGCGGTCTGACGATCGCCGATGCCTATGTCTCCAGCAATACGAAGTCGGCTTACGGTGCCGGAATCAGCGCGAAGTTCGTCAACCTGACACTCCGCGACTGCATCGTAACCCGAAATACCGTTTTGCATGCCGCGGGGATCACCTATGTCTATGCCTGCGGCGGCGGCCTTTACGCCACCGGCGGAACGGTCTCTGTCTCCGGATGCACCTTTACCGGCAACACCGCGACTGACGGCGGCGGAGCGATCTATGTCTCGCAGCCGATCGTGATTACCGATTCGGTGATAACCGGGAATACGGTAACCGGTTCATACGCCTGCGGCGGCGGAATCTACTTTTCGAGCGGAACGATGAGAATGGCCGGCGTGACGGTATCCGGAAATACCGCCGAACATGAAGATTTTACCAAAGGCGGCGGTCTCTATCTGGACGGCGGCGATGTGACCATTTCCCAATCGGTCATTTTCGGAAACAGTGCGGCTGCCGGCGGCGGAATTTATTCGTTCTACAATAACAGTATCGCCATCGGATCATCAGCGATTACCGAAAATGCCGCCGGTATTTCCGGCGGCGGAAACGGGTTCGGCGGCGGGATCTATTCGTGGGGCGATGACCTGACGATTCAGGATGTCCTGATTCGGGGGAACTCCGCTTCCGGATTGAAATCGCAGGGTGCCGGTATCTATATTACCTACGATTCCTCGGTTTCCATTGTGAATACCGCTGTCGTCGGGAATACGGCCGCGGTCTCGGCGAACAGTGAAGATTCCGCATACGGCGGCGGGATTTACGTCAATTACAGCACGATGACGCTTGCCAGCGTGACCCTCGCCGGAAATACGGCTGACAGCGGCGCGGGACTCTACGCCTGCGGCCTTTCTGCGGAGCGGCAGACATCCGTGACGTTCCGCAACGCGATAGCCGCGCTCAATACGGCCTCCGACGGCTTAGCCGCCGATATTGGAGTGCAGAATGCCGGTTACGTTACACTGAAAGGCTCGAATGTTCTTTCCGGATACGAATCGTGGAGCAGTGCTGATAAGGCTTACGTCTACAACCCGGCCAAACCGCTCTTTGCCGATCCGGCCTCGGGCGACTATTCGCTGCCAGCCGGCTCGCAGGCGGTCGACATCGGGAACAATCTCTATCTTCATTACGCTGACGGATCAAAGATCACCAGCGATCTTTCGGGCGGGATGCGTGTTGTCTCACGGATTGTCGACCTGGGCGCTTACGAATATCAGTCGGAACTTCCGGACGTTCTCGATACCCCCGAAAATGCCGCCGTCTCCGGCTACGGCGCGAACCGCCATCAGATGAGCTGGTCGTCGGTCGAGCATGCCGAAGGGTACATCGTTCAATGGTCGGTCGACCGCTCGGTCTGGAACGAGGTTTCATGCGAGAATAACAGTGTGGTGATTACCGGCCTGACGTACGGTTCAGAGGTCTGTTACCGCGTAAAAGCGGTCGCCGAGGGCTATGCCGATTCGGACTATTCGGATGCCGTTTCGCTCTGCGTCTGTCCGATGGATATTAACGGCAACGGCGATATCTCCAATGTCGACTACGTTATGATGGGCCATGCCTGGTCTACAGAGGAGGGGGATCCCGACTGGGATCCGCGCTGTGACATCAACGGCGACGGAAATGTCTCGGGCGCAGATCGCGCGTTTTTGGCAGTCAACTGGTTAAAAGAAGTCGGGGATGACGATCTGGTCTATCCTCCCGTGCGGACCGCATTGGATGCGGCGTTCGAGCCGGGTTCCCTTGATGACGATTTTCTCAAATTTGACCTTGACATTTTCTGAAATCGTCTGAGAATGAAACAGTGAGCCAGTTAATTTGAGTCATCCTGCACGCAGGACGGCTCAAAATATCGAATATCCGATGAAAGGAGAAGACAGAATGAAAGTGCTGGTTATCGGAAACGGCGGTCGGGAACACGCCCTGGCGTGGAAATTGGGGCAAAGCCGGAAGGTCGATAAGGTCTACGTCGCACCCGGAAACGCCGGAACGGCTGTCGATGCCGAAAACGTGCCGATTGCCGCCACCAACTTTCCGGAATTGATCCGGTTCGCCAAAGCAGAGCGGGTTGGCCTGACGGTGGTCGGACCGGAACTTCCGCTCACTCTGGGAATTGTCGACGCTTTCGAAAAGGAAGGCCTTCGCGTCTTCGGTCCGAATCGGCGTGCGGCCCAAATGGAAGGAAGCAAAATCTTCTGTAAGAAGATTCTCCGTGCCGGCAGCGTGCCGACTGCGGCGTATTCGGAGTTTGACAATCAACAGGACGCGGTCGCCTATCTTAACCGGAACAGTGAGCTGCCTGTAGTCGTTAAGGCCGACGGGCTCGCCGCCGGAAAAGGGGTGATCGTCTGCGATAACGGCGCGGAAGCGATCGATGCGGTTAAGCGGATCTGTGCCGATCGGGAGTTCGGCGACGCCGGCAACAGGTTCATTATTGAGGAACGCCTCACGGGTCAGGAAGCAAGTGTTCTGGCGATCACCGATTCGAAAACGATCATGACTCTCCAGCCGGCACAGGACCACAAACCCGCGTTCGACGGTGACCGCGGCCCGAATACCGGCGGAATGGGCGCCTACTCGCCGGCACCGCTGGTTGATGATGAAACACTCCACTGGATTGAATCGCATGTTCTGGTTCCGACGGTTCATACTCTCAATAAGAACGAAACACCTTTTAGAGGGGTTCTCTATGCGGGTCTGATGATGCAGACCGGCACGAAAACGCCTGCCAAAGTTCTCGAATACAATGCGCGGTTCGGCGATCCGGAATGCCAGCCTCTCCTGATGCGCCTGCAGACCGATCTGGTCGACGTGTTTGAAGCGGTTATCGATCAGCGTCTGGGACTCCTTCCGCCGCTGGCGTTTGACCAGCGTCCTGCGGTCTGTGTGGTAATGGCCTCGAAAGGATATCCCGGCTCGAGTGAAAAGGGGTTTCCGATCACCGGGATTGAAGATGCCGAATCGATTCCCGATGTCAAGGTATTCCACGCGGGAACCGCACTCGATAAGGAAGGGCGCGTTGTCACCAACGGCGGCCGTGTCCTCGGCGTCACCGCCCTGGGCGAAACAATTGCCGAAGCGAAACGGCGCGCCTATGAGGCGGTTTCGAAGATTCACTGGCAGGGCGTCTGGTATCGAAAAGACATTTCGGACAAGGCTATTTTTTAGGGGGATCGTTTGAGCCGTTCCGCGCCCGTTCTGAAAATCGGTTCCCTTGCCCTTTCGCCGCCTGTTATACAAGCTGCCCTTTCGGGGTATTCCGACGCGCCGATGCGGCGGTTGGCAAGGAGGTTCGGCGCCCCGTTTGCTCTCTGCGAGGTTTTCCTCGACCAGTTCGTGCTCGACGTGTCAAAAAAGCGGAAGGCGCGCTTCTACCTTGCGGTTCGCGAGAGTGACCACCCGTGCGGGGCACAGGTCATGGGGAGCGATCCCGATGAGATCGTTCCCGCCGCGCTCCGGCTGGCCGAATTCGGATTCGACCTGATCGATCTGAATTTTGCCTGTCCCGTTCCGAAGGTCCTGTCACGGGGAAGGGGAGGCGCGCTGATGAAGGATGTGCCCCGCGCGCTCGAAATCGCCGCGCGGGTTCGCGATGCGCTTCCGGCACGGATTCCCCTGACAGTCAAGCTGCGCAAAAGCTTTGACGGTTCGCCCGAAAACACCGCACATCTCTTTGAACTCCTGGACGGGCTCTTCCGTCTGGGGATCAGCGCGGTAACCCTGCACGGCCGAACTGTGCGCGAACGGTATACAGGTGTTGCGGACTGGGAAACCGTCCGCCGCGCCGCCGAATTCGTCCATGGGCGGAACGGTGTCATCCTGGGGAGCGGCGACCTCTTCTCCGCCAAAACGGCTCTTGAACGAATTGCTCAAACAGGGGTTGACGGCGTGGCAATCGCCCGCGGCGCGATCGGAAATCCATGGATATTCCGCGACATTAACGCGCTCTGCGCCGGCAGGCCCCTCCCCCCGCCGCCAAGCCTTGCCGAGCAGCTCGATGTGATCCGGCAGCACTGGTCTCTTTCGGAAGAGCTTTACGGGTTCCGCCGGGCGTCGACCGAGATGCGGAAATTTCTCCTGAAATATGCCGAGTTTCATCCGCGTAAAGAAGATCTGCGCATGGCCTTTGTGAAGTTCAAGTCGCCCGAAGAGCTGGAACGGATTTTCAGAACTTACTATGAAAACGCCGGCGAGGGGTAATACGGCTTTTCATTTTCCCCCTCTTGTTTTTTTACTCTCTTTTTTATAAAAACTGTTTGTTGGTTTGTTTTCGCCTTGCATAAACAGGAGTCCGTTCAATGAAGTTCTTTTTTCTTTTGCTCACCGCGATGCTGAGTCTGGCGGGAGCCGCTCTCTTTGCAGATGAGTTTGCGCAGGTGGCCGGTCCGGATATTTCCCGGGTATCGCCCAACTATCTGACAAACCGCGCGCCCCTTTCCCCCTCGATATTCATAAAACTTCCCGTCGGCGCCGTAACTCCGAACGGATGGCTCGGGCGTTACATGGAACTTCAGCGGGACGGATTGACCGGAAAGCTCGGCAAGCTGAGCATTTGGCTCGAAAAAAACGATAACGCCTGGCTTTCCGAGGGAGGAAGCCACGGTTGGGAAGAGGTTCCCTATTGGCTCCGGGGTTACGCCGATTTGGCCTACATCCTCAAAGACGCGGATATGATTGCCGAAGCGCAGATTTGGATCGATTCGATCATTGAACACCAGTCGCCCTCAGGATATTTCGGTCCGGTTGACGCAGCGGGGAATCCTCCGCAGGATCTCTGGCCGAACATGCTCGTCCTTTTTCTGATGCGTTCCTACTATGAATACAGTCACGACGAACGCGTCATTCCTTTCCTGACCCGATATTTTATGTGGGTTAAGGATCTTCCCGAGGAAATATTTCTCAAGACATTCTGGGAAAATACCCGTGCCGGAGACATGCTGCTGATCTGTTTTTGGCTCTACAACATTACCGGGGACGACGGGTTGATTTCGGTGGCCGAAAAGATCAAACGCAACGCCGCCGACTGGGAGGGGGATTCGTACCTGCCGAACTGGCACAATGTCAATATTGCCCAGTCGTTCCGTCTGCCGGCTGAGTGGTCGCTCTATTCGAAGGATGAAGCGGACCTGAAAGCATCCTATAATGACTTCTGGCTGGTTCGGGCCGTCTGCGGACAGGTTCCCGGCGGAATGTTCGGCGGCGATGAAAATACGCGTTTGGGATACGTTGATCCGCGGCAGGGAATCGAGACATGCGCCATCTTTGAACAGATGACCAGCGACATGATCATGCTTCGTATAACAGGTGATTCGTTCTGGGCCGATCACTGTGAAGATGTCGCTTTCAATACGGCACCGGCGGCGGTGATGCCCGACTTTAAATCTCTGCGTTACATCACTTCTCCGAATCAGACCGTTTCGGATCACCTCAACCACAGTCCCGGAATTCAGAACGGCGGTCCCATGATGACGATGAATCCGTTCAGCTCCCGCTGCTGCCAACATAACCATTCGCACGGCTGGCCCTACTACGTTGAAAATCTCTGGATGGCGACTCCTGACGGAGGCCTTGCCGCCGTTCTTTACGGGGCGAACAGCGTAACGGCGAAGGTCGCCGATAACCGGGAAGTCACGATCACCGAAGAAACGCACTACCCCTTTGAAGAGACCATCGATTTTACGGTACAAACTGCCGAACCGGTTTCATTTCCTCTCTATTTTCGAATTCCGAAATGGGCAAAGGGAATGAGTCTTTCTTTAAACGGCGAGATTTTCGGAACCGCCGCCGACGATACTTTTCCCGATTTCGGACGCGTGTTCGAAAATAGCGATGTCGGCGTTCGGGGAAATTCGTGGTTCAAAGTGAGCCGGACCTGGAAACAGGGGGACCGCATCTCGGTTTCGGTGCCGATGGCGTTCCAATGGCGCCGGTGGCAGCAGAATAAAAACTCGGTGAGCCTGAATTACGGACCGCTCACTTTCTCGCTGAAAATTAAAGAGCGGTACGAGGAAATTCTCGGTACATCAAAAGATGCGGCGATGGGGGACTCGTCATGGCAGAAGGGGGCTGATCCGTCAGAGTGGCCCGCCTTTGACATTTTGCCCGAATCAGATTGGAATTACGGTCTGATTGACCCGGATTCGGCCGACCCGAACGAGCTGACGCTTCGGCGCGGACCGTGGCCGGCCGACCAGTTCCCATGGAAAGCCGACACGGTTCCCTATTCGGTTATGCTGAAAGCGAAAAAAATTCCCGGCTGGCAGATTGACCGTTACCGTCTGACAGCGCCGCTGCCGCTGAACCCGGCGGCTGCAGAATCCGCCGAAGAGGTCGAAATGATCCCCATGGGAGCCGCCCGGCTCCGGCTTTCGGCATTGCCGGCACTCAAAGAGTAACCGCTGTTTTAAGCTAAGAGGCACCCAACTGAAGATTTCGAACAAAACGCCTTTTTGTGTGTTCGAAAGGATTAAAGCGCAATATGGGTGGCGACAGAACGAAAACCAAGGACAATCAGAGGCATTTTTTACTTCGGCTTCTTGATTTTCGAGCGTTGAGAAGGTATCCTTATAGGTGGAGAGGGCGGTCTGAAACGAATTTACGGTCAGTATTTGTTTCCGTTAAATTCAGGCTTCCCGCCGCCGATAAAATCTGACATCGTCTGGCTGTCAGACGAGTTTCGGCTTTGCGTCGACGCGCACCCCGAAAGGGCGCAGGTTCCCAGCGCAAGCGTGAGGACCACCAAAAGAGATGCAATGAAGTCGGTCATGGTTTTCATAACGGCTCTCCAAAAACGGGCAGAGGCTTAACCCTCCTTGCCTTATCGTTATTATCGGCACAGAACACAGGATTTATAAATTTTTTCCGAATTTTCGGGAAGACCATTATTATTCCCGGTCTGACGGCATGACACGCGATCTTCCGGTAGAACGTTTTCCATCGGAAGTACGCTTTTGATGATGACCATTCACTGATAGGAGTCACAAGATGAACAAACTGGAAAAGGCGTTTGAGCTGGCTAAAGAACGTTACGCTGAGATTGGTGTTGATGTTGATGCTGCGCTGAAAAAGATCGCAACGGTCGCCGTTTCGCTTCACTGCTGGCAGGGTGATGATGTCGGCGGTTTTGAATCGGCCGCCGGTCTGACCGGAGGCGGAATCCTCTCGACGGGGAACTATCCGGGGAAAGCCCGCACTCCGGATGAGTTGCGGCAGGATGCCGAAAAGGCTTTTTCGATGATTCCGGGCAAGCACCGCTTCAATATTCACGCCATTTACCTCGAAAACAATGGGAAGAAGGTCCCGCGCGACGAGATCCAGCCGGAACACTTCAAAGGGTGGATCGACTGGGCAAAAGCGCAGAAGCTCAACGGGCTCGACTTCAACCCGACCTGCTTCTCGCATGAATTTGCCGCCGACGGGTTTACCCTCTCCCACCCCAAAAAGGCAATCCGCGACTTCTGGATCCGTCATGGAATCTGCTGCCGTAAAATCGGCGAGGCGATGGGCCGGGCTATGCGGTCCCCCTGTGTCATCAATCACTGGATGCCCGATGGGATGAAGGACATCCCGGTTGACCGCCTCGCCCCGCGTGAACGGATGAAGGAAGCGCTCGATGCCATTTTCGCCGTCGATATTCCGAAACGGTATGTTCTCGACTCGGTGGAATGCAAACTCTTCGGGATCGGAAGCGAAAGCTACGTTGTCGGCAGCCACGAGTTCTTCATGGGATACGCGATCGCCAACGATAAGCTTCTGACACTCGACTCGGGGCACTTTCATCCGACCGAAGGGATTGCGGATAAACTTTCATCGATTTCGCTCTTCGTCAAGGAGATCCTTCTGCATGTCAGCCGCGGTGTCCGCTGGGACAGCGACCATGTCGTGATCTGGAACGATGAACTTCGGGCGATTGCCGAAGAACTCGTCCGGAACAACCTTCTCGGCCGCACCCATATCGGTCTGGATTTCTTCGACGGCACGATCAACCGCGTCGCCGCCTGGACCATCGGGACCCGTTCGATGATTAAGGCTCTTCTGGCCGCGATGCTCGACCCGATCGCCGATATGCGCAAACAGGAGAAGTCCGGCGACTACACCAGCCGGCTCGCAACGCTCGAAGAGATGAAGACGATGCCGTTCGCCGCAGTCTGGGACTACTACTGCCAGTCACAGGATGTCCCGGTCGGTCTGGCATGGCTCAAAGAGCTGAAAAAGTATGAGACTGAAGTCCAGTCGAAACGTATCTGATTCTTTATAATAAGGGATAATCCATGAACCAAATCGTATTAGGTGTTTTTTTCCTCATCCTGGCCGGTATCGCGGCGGGTGGGTTCTACGTTCCCTATAACGGGGTAAAAAAATGGTCCTGGGAAGTCTACTGGATCACCGGCGGAATCATGAGCTGGATCATCGCCCCCTGGGTGATGGCGTTCATCCTGACCAAAGATCCGATACACGCCATTACAGCGACCTGGTATGTCGATAAGGGTGCGGTAATTGCCGCCTACCTTTTCGGGATGATGTGGGGGGTCGGCGGGCTCTCGTACGGGCTTGCGATCCGCTATCTGGGGATGTCTCTCGGCATCGCGGTTGCCAACGGTTTCTGCACCGTGATCGGGACGCTGATGCCCCTTTTCCTTAAAGGGGAGTTCACCTCAAAGATCCTCGCGACCGATGCAGGCCGAATCAATCTTTTCGGGCTGATCGCCTGCGCTCTGGGGATCGCCCTGGCGGGTGCCGCCGGGATGTCCAAAGAAAAAGAGATGTCCGATGAGGCCAAAAAGGAGTCAGTCAAGGAGTTCAATTTCGTCAAGGGAATGATTATTGCCACCATCGCCGGTGTTTTCAGCGCCGGGATGGCGTTCGCGATCGACAAAGCGGCCCCGGTTGCTTTTTCGAGCGAGCATTTCGGCACGGAAACCCTCTGGACCGGTCTTCCGAAACTCTGCGTCATTCTCCTTGGCGGGTTCACCACCAACTTTATATGGTGCATGTACCTGCTCGCGAAAAACAAGACGTTTTACGAGTTCACAGGGAAGTATCAGAAGGCGGATCTTGCCGCACAGGGGATCGATACAGGAAACCCTGAAGCGGTCGCCCAAGCCGAAAAGGCCGGAAAACTCAAGGGACTCCGGATTCCGATTATCGCGAACGTCTTCTTTGCAATGTTCGCCGGGCTCCTTTGGTATATGCAGTTCTTCTTCTACACGATGGGCGAGACGAAAATGGGGTCGTTCAAGTTCTCCTGCTGGACACTCCATATGGCGTTTGCTTTCATCTTCAGCACTTTCTTCGGTCTGGCTCTGCACGAATGGCGCGGTTCGAGCAAGTTCACCAAGTCACTTCTGATGATGGCGCTGGCAACCCTGATCTACTCGACCTTCCTGGTCGGTTATTCGAACTTCATGAATGCCGATGCCGACAACGTCAACACCAAGGTCGTTGCGGCGGAAGCCTCCGATGAAGGCGCCGTTCCGACTCTCGTAACAGAGCGTGCCTTAACGGCCGAACAGGCAACAAGGATGTCCGAGTCGATTGAGGCGGCCACCCAGGAAAAGACCGCACTGAAAGAGAAAGAAGAGCGCGTTAAAGCACTCCTTGACGAACGCTATCCGCTGACCGACCCAAACGGGGCCGGTGAATAACGT
>ONWH01000342.1 GCA_900321495.1 uncultured Planctomycetota bacterium | reverse complement strand
GCGGACGATGTAGTTGTAATCGCCGGTTTCTTCACAGACGAGATAGACCGTTTCGGCCTTTTTCTTGTTACGTTTTCCAGCCATGGCATGACCTCTGTTAGATGGAACGTTTATTTGATCAAATCTTGCAACTTTTTTGCGTTGAAGCGATAGTCCGCAATCCGGCCGGTTGCCCCCCGCCGAAGGCGCGGCGGACAAACCTGGAAATGCCCGCCGCCCTTATTGCCAACTATCGGCAACCGCATTATAATGGATTCCGGCCGGTTGAGAATAGGGGAGACCGGTTTTTTCTTAAATTTCAAAGCTTAAAAACAGGCTGTCACGGTGAGTTTTTTAGATAAATTTCGCCCAAAAAGGGAACCGGACGCTGCGGAGAAGCGCTCTTCCCGCGGCGGAAAGGCTCCCACGTCGAACGATGTCGCCTCGCTGGCCGAGCTCGACCCCGATTTCAATCCCGCGCTCGACAAGATTCTCGAGGAACATGACGTCGTCGACCGGCTCCGAACCCTGCCGATCTGGCTGATCGCTTTCGGGATACAGGTGGCGATCCTTGTTGCGCTGGCTCTTTTCAGTATGGGCGATAAAAACAAGAACGATCTGGCGATCAACTCCCAGATGGACGAGAACGAGTCGCTCGACATGGACGATCTTGACGACGATTCGCTCGATATTTCCGATTTTGACATCGACGTCGAAGAGGCCCCCGAGGCGGTCGAACAGCCGGCGATGAGCTTCACCAACATTGAGACCGCGCCCGACCTGAGTCTGACCGACGCCTATGAGGTCGATCAGACCGAAATCGTCCAGCCGGTACAGACGATTCCCCTGGCCGGCGCGCTCGAGGGGCGCCTGATGGGAAAGGGGCGTCTCCTGAAATCGGGCGGCGGGAACGACGCGAGCGAACGCGCTGTCCAGGCCGCGCTCAAATGGCTGGCCGAGCATCAGCAGCCCGACGGGAGCTGGTCGTTCCAGAACGCCGGTGAGGGGGGCGGCCGGACTGTCGCCGACAACGCCGCCACCGCGATGGCGGTTCTCCCCTTCCTGGGGGCGGGGAATACCCCGTCGAAAGGGGAGTACAAGGCGGTCGTTGCCCGCGGGATCGAGTTCCTCCTGACCAACGGCAACCGTACCGGGAACGGATACGATCTGCGCGACCTGGGGAAGGACGAACGGAACGACAGCGGACGAATGTACTCGCACGGTCTGGCCGCGATTGCCCTGTGCGAGGCGTGCGCGATGGGGGCCGAAGAGCACGACAAGCGTTACCAGGCCCTTCGGAGTACGGCACAGCAGACCATTGCCTTCATTCAATACGCACAGGACCCGGCGATGGGAGGGTGGCGGTATCTTCCCCAGGAGCAGCCGGGGGACACCTCCGTGACCGGCTGGCAGGTGATGGCGCTCAAAAGCGGGAGTATGGGGGGGCTTTCGGTCGACCCGATGGTGATGAAAAAGGCGATCAACTTCCTAGCCAACCAGGTCTCCGCCGACGGCGGGGCGCGCTACGGCTATCAGGACAACCACGGGACCGACGCCACAACGGCGATCGGCCTGCTTTGCCGCCTCTACCTCGACTGGGACCCGAAAAACCCGAATATTCTCCGCGGGGCCGACTACCTTCTCCGGAAAGGTCCCGACTTTAAGAACGCCTACTATATCTACTACGCGACCCAGGTGCTCCACCATATCGGCGGTCCCCGCTGGAAAGAGTGGAACGACCAGGTCCGCGACACCCTCGTCAACAGCCAGGTTCAAAGCGGCGAGGATGCCGGAAGCTGGGATCCGAGCCAGGACGTCTACCGCGGTGAGGCGGGGCGTCTCTATGTGACCAGCCTTTTCTGCATGACTCTGGAAGTCTACTATCGCCATATGCCTCTCTACGCGCAGACTCAATACGGCGACGCCGAAACGGAGGACTTTCCCCTGGACTAGCGTCCGGAACATGTTAAAATCTAAAAGAGTTTTTCACTGACATCGACGGGGAGGCGGCTTTCCCCGTTTCAGAGATCGATTTAAGGAGCACAACGATGGAGAATTCCGCGGAAAACCGCACCTGTCCTTCCGCCGCGGCGGAAGAGAAGACTGAGGGGCGCCGCCATTTTGTAAAAACAACCCTGGCCGTCGGGATCGGCGCAGCCTGCGTCGCGGTTCCGGTCTACGGAGGGGCGCGGATGGCGCTCTATCCCCTCCAGCAGGAAGGGCTTTCCGGGAAGGAGTACCAGCTCACCACGCTGGCCAATCTTGATGAGACGCCCCGCCTCTACGCGGTGACCGATACGGTTACCGACGCGTGGGTCTCATCCCCGAACCAGCCGATCGGCACCGTCTTTATCCGCAAGACCGCCGAAGGGGAAGTCCAGGCGTTTCAAACGGTCTGCCCTCATGCCGGATGCCGGATCAAAGTCGACAAACAGAAGGACCCCGAAACCGGTGAAGAGAAAACAATCTTTTTCTGTCCCTGTCATGGCGACGCGTTCGATCTGAACGGTGAACGTCTCAGTCCCGAAACCTCCAAGTCGGCCCGATCGATGGATTCTCTCGAGACCCGCGTCGATGAAGAGGGGCGCGTCTTTGTCAAGTTCCAGTCCTTCCGGCTCGGGTGTGCCGAAAAGTCTCCGGTTTAGTCCTGTCCGTCTATCCAGGGATTGAACTGCAAACATAAACGATCGACGAAAGAGTTAAGGCTGTTATGAATCCGTTTTTGAAATGGCTCGATGAGCGGACAGGTTTTGTGACCGGGTTTAAGAAGATCGCCTCGTGGCAGGTTCCGGCGAGCGGATGTTTCTGCCGCTGGCTTCCGGCCGCCATTGTTTTTGCCTTTGTGCTGCAGGCGGTTACCGGCGTTTTCCTCTGGGCGTTCTACTCGCCGAGCGCGCAGACCGCCTGGGAATCGGTCTGGCATATTCAGTATCAGGTTCCGTTCGGCTGGCTGGTCCGCGGGATTCACCACTACTCGGCGCAGGTGCTGGTCGGGATGCTCGGTCTCTATGTGGTTGCCCTCGCTGTCCACGGCGCGTACCGCCGGCCGCGCGAGTTCGTCTATTGGACGGCGCTGACGATGCTCCTTTTCGCGCTCGGCAGCTGCCTGACGGGCGACCTTCTGATGTGGTCCCTTTCCGGCTACTTCGCGACAATCACCCGCGTTTCGTTCCTGCAGCTCCTCCCCTGGGTGGGGCTCCCTCTCTATAAGCTGGCGGCCGGAGGCCCGGATCCGGCGTTCGGCACGATGACCCTGACCCGGTTTACCGTACTGCACATCATGGTCTGCGGCGGGGGCGGGTTCGCCCTGATGTTCCTCTGGAAATGGTTCGATCTCCGTTCGCGTCCCCTTTCGGCGGAAAAAGGGTGCTGCCACAAGTGCGCCCTGGCGTGCGCCAAGACCGAAAAGCGCCCCTTCTGGGGGTGGGAAGCGCTCGGCACGGCGTGTGTCTGCGTCCTCTTTTTGGCGGTCGTTCTGGCACTCGTCTTCCAGCATTCCCTCACCCGTCAGCAGATTGCCGACCGCGCGCCGACCCTGCCGGCCGAGGCGTATCTGGGCGCCGAGCTGACCAGCCCCGCCGATCCGGGAGGTTCGTACGATGCCGCGCGGCCCGAATGGTCGTTCCGTGCCCT
>ONWH01000344.1 GCA_900321495.1 uncultured Planctomycetota bacterium | reverse complement strand
TTCAGGAACAGTCCCGTGCCCTTTTTTCACCGGTTAAGGGCGTCCGCAGACTCTGTGCATTCTATCTATCCTTTTTATCTTAACGATTGTAACGATTATACCGATTATAGGAATTTCCTCGGAAATTATTTATCTGCAAGTCGCAAGTTTCGGATGGATTTTTCGTAAATTTCTCATCGGGCCGGTTAAAATAGGGAACAGAACGATTGTACCCGTTGTGGGGAATCTCGCATTCCTGCCTTTGTTGCGGTTTATCAGCAATGTACAGCCTGACCGGAAGAAGAAACCTGGACCTGACCGAACGCGCCGCGCGGCCGACCGCCGCCGCGGCGATGCGGGGGATTGCGCTCCTTCTTCTGATCGCCGCCCCCTTCTGGGCGGGATGCGCGTCGACGGCGGGAGGGCGGCAGCCCCTCTTCGATCCCTCGGGCCGGCGCCTTTTCAATCCCGACTACAAATGCCCGCTGACCGACTCGAACTACCAGTGTCCTCTCAGCGGCAAGCGCGACAAGGGAACGAAAGCGCTTCCCGCCTCGAAGGAACCGAAGATTCAGGAGGGGAACGCCCCGAGCGCGTGCGACATTTCTCCCTGGAAGAACGTGTCGGCCGACTCCTCGACCCTCGTCACGCCGCGCGACACCGACCGGTGGACCGCGCAGCTGCCGAACGGCGGAGTCCTCTTCCCGAAATACCTGGAAGCTTCCGGCCCGAAAGTCGTGATGGAGCCGCGCACGATCATCGCCCAGGTCGGCACCGAGGTGGTCATGGTCGCCAGTTACATCGGGCCGGGCAACGAGTATCTGCAGACCGGCCAGCAACTCGAGTGGAACCTGGACGGAACGGGCCATTTCCTGACGAGCAACCCCCCGGGAGGAAGCTGCCTGAACTTCGACAGCACCTCGACCCGGCGGGTCAGCGCCAAGCAGATGTACACTTCGACCAGTTCCAGACTCTGGCGCATCCATCGGGGCACCTCGACGCCGCTGGACGACATCACCATCCTGCGCGGCCAGTCGTGGGCGACGGTTCAGTCGGCGGAAGAGGGAACGACGGCCGTCTCGGTCTACGCCAACAACATTGACAACTGGGGGAACCGGACCGCGTCGGGTCAGATTCACTGGATCGACGCGATGTTCCGGTTCCCGATCTCGACGGTGACGCCGGTCGGCCAGACCGTTGACCTGACGACGTCGGTCTTCCGCAAAACGGTGCCGCAGCCGCGCAGCGGATGGATCGTCCGCTACGAAGTCCTGTCGGGCCCGGCGGCGGGGTTCGGGCCGAACAACAGCCCGGCCATCGAAATCGAGACCGACCAGTACGGGCAGGCGACGGTTCCCTTCTCGCAGACTTCCGGCGGTCCGGGGACGAATAACATCAAGATCCAGGTGATCCGGCCCGCGGGGAACGGGGCGGAACGGGTCGTGGTCGACGAAAAGACGATCTCGCAGTTCTGGTCGGGGGACGCCATCTTCAATCTGGGATTCAAGGGTCCGCAGACCGGCACCCCCGGTTCGCGCCAGAGCTACGAAATGGAAGTCACCAACCTTTCGCCGATGCCGCAGGACGCGATCGTCCGCGTCTCCCTCCCGGCGGGAACCCGTATCGCCGGAAGCACGCCGACCGTCTCGGGTTACGAGGGACGGACCGCGGTCTGGGAACTCAACGCGCTCCCCGCACGTTCGCGCCAGCTGATCGCGTTCGACCTGGACATCGACACCGACGGAATCCTTTCGTTCAACGCCCGGGTCGACCAGAGGGGAGCGTCCTACACGACGCCGACCGACCTTCCGCCGAGCACGCCGCCCGACGACGGCGACTACGCCTCGCCGATCCGGATCCCCGACTCGCCGCCGGCCCCCTACGATTCTTCGCCGCCGGCCGCGACGACCGCGCCGACATCCCCGAGCGACGCCGCTTCGACCGCTCCGAGCCTCACCGAAACCGTTCCGCCCCCGCCGGCGGCAACAGTCCCCGATACCGGTCACATTGTCCTCGAAGCGGACATGTTCCCCGCGAAGATATCGGCGGGACGGGAATTCAACGGCCGGGTCAGGGTCACCAAGACCGGCGATGCGCCGAACACCGCGATCTCGCTGATCCTTCCCGACGGGATCTACTTCCTCCAGAAGGACAGCAGCGGCCAGACCGTCAACCGATACACGGGGAACCCCGACCCGGTCGTCTTCAACGACTTCAACTACGGCGAGGATTACGCCCTCTACTTCACCGCCGAC